>SVMQ01000247.1 GCA_015067375.1 Oscillospiraceae bacterium
GTGACCGATGTCGTGTCGTTTACGACCTCGCTCTTGAAGTAAAACTTCTCAGAGGATGTAGCGTTCTCAGCAACAGCAAGACCGATTACAACAGCGAATCCAATAATAAATGGAACAGCGCACAGCCTTTATCTTTTCACTAGCAGTTGCGGTACGGACGATAAGCGGTACACTGCCGAGAATAAGTCCGATGAAGAACATATTTGTCTGTACACCGAAGCTTTCAAAAAGCCATGTGATGACAAATGCAAAGCCTAAGACACCTGAGCCCGCACCGAGAACGAACGAAAACAGAAACCAGAAGTTCTTGAGTATCGCTTTTACTCCAGAAATAGCCTCCGTAAGCTTATCATAAATACCGAATACGACGAGCATCGTACCGCCGCTTACACCAGGAATAACGTTAGCGATACCGAACGCCAGTCCACTTATAAAAAATCTTAAATATGTTACAAAATAATTCATAGTACCAAGCCCTTACTTAAATCTGATGAGTGATCTTACTATAATATATCCGATCGCCGGTATAATACCCGTAACGACTGAAATAAAGAACGCCAGCGAATCGATAGCTGTCAGACCGAATGCCGTATTGATCACAGGGATGTATACAAGCAGGATAGGTATCAATGCAAAAACACCGTAGCCTATCAGGTTTTCAGCCTTTGCTGACATGATAGCCCTGAGCGGCTTATCGTAGGAGGTACTCATCAGACCGAACAAAGCAAAGCTTACACCAAATGAAAGCAGACCGCAGCTTCTTGCAAAATCAGTCGCTCCGTTATACATGAACATATACGAAGCAAACGCAACGCCTCCGCAAAGCGCGCCGACGAGTACAGAATTTCCAAGGAAATAATAATTTATCTTTCGGCGTGCGACATAATCGGAAGGCAGCATCTCGCCTGTCATATCCTTTCGGTTGCCGCTGTATGTGAGTGCTGCAATAGGAAGCATTATCATACTGATAAGCGCCAGCAGCAACGGATTAAGCATCAGCTGAGTTTCATCACGGAAAAGATTGAGTATAGTCAGCACCATAAAAGCGGAGTAGCACGACAGCATCGCACCCACAGCGCGCTTGATGTTGCGGTGTATCTGTCTTGCGCAGGATATCATAGAAGCGATGGAGGCAAGATTGTCATCATTAACGATGATATCCGCTGCCTCGCTGGTACTTCCTGCAGAATGCTGAGCTATCGTTATGCCGACATCCGCAAGCTCAAGCGCCTCGGCATCGGTGGTGCGCGTTCCTGTCATCGCCACGACCTCGCCATTCTTTTTCAGCTTATCAAGGATGTACAGCTTCTGCTCGGGAGTTACCTTAGCATATATATCCGCATCGTAAGTAAGCTCGGCGCCGTACTTTACAGACTGGGATATCTGCTTTCCTGTAATGGTTTTTCCCGACAGACCTATGCTTCTCGCGGTAGCTTCCGCAACATGAGGCTCGTCCTCTGTCAGCATGATGAGCTTCACGCCTGTCATGTCAAAGGTCTTTACCGCGCCTGAAACAGACTCGCGTATCGGCGCGGAAAAAGCTACAAATCCAACAAAGGTATAACCAAAACCCGCAGTGGAGTCACAGTCGCGCTCTGTGGCGTCTGCACAGGCTATCGCCATAACGCTGTAACCTGCATCATAGTATTCCTTCTGCTTCTTCTGAACATTGAAGAGCTGATCGCCCTTGAACTTACACAGGGTCAATATCTGCTCGGGCGAGCCTTTGGCACAGTACAGACGTGTACCGCCGACCTCCCACAGTGCGCCGCTCATAACCTCGTTGCTTTCGGGTATCTTTTCGATGAACTTGTTTTCGTCATAGATATCTACGATATTCTCGTCGAAAAATCCTGCCTTGACTATCAGCGCACGTTCAGCCTCGTCAGCTGTATTGGGGTCGCAGGCAAGCAAGCCTATCTTGTAAAGCAGCTCCTCGCTTTTTGTATAGATACTTCTTACAACAAGATGATTTTTGGAGATAGCACCCTGCTTCTCGATGCAAAGAACAGAAACAGAATTGAGCTTCTCAATATCTGCTATCGACTTTACAACAGCGGATTTGGATATCATATCGGCCGCACCCTTGATGTAATAGAAACGGATGACCGCCGAGATACCTGTTGGAACAAAGCACAGACCAAGAGTGATTCCGCGAAGCGCGGCGTCGAGGATGCTGTTGCTCGTTATGCTCCACACGATAAGCGAGATGAACGACAGCACCGCCGCAACAGCAGACGCTATCGGCACGATACCCTGTACAGTGCGTTCCATGCTGGTAGTGTATGTATGCTTGTTCGGCTTTTCACCGATCTTCTGATAGTATTTAGTATCAACGCCTGCAGCGCTGACCTTGCATATCGCAACGCCCGTCAGTATCAGCGTACCGCTGTACACAAAGGACTGGCTCAGCTCCGTTTTCGACATTGCACCGGGAAACTTCGCTATCGGCTTGTTCGAGCCTGTGAAAACGCTCTCATCGGCAGTCAGATCTCTTGCCTCCTGTATGTAGGCGTCAGCAGGCACACGCTCTCCCGCCTGTACTACAAGCAAGTCCTCGGGAACGATCTTCTCCTTGTCGATGTATTCAAGCTTACCGTTGCGTATCACCCTGTACTTTACAGCGGTGGTCTCCCTCAGTTCAGCAAGCTTTTCGTCGGCGGAAGTGCCGAAATATATCTCAGCCGCAACATACAAAATATCGAACACCAATATAAGTATGCCGCTGAGAACATTGGTACCGAAAAGGCTAACCACGCCTGCTATCAGCAACAGGAGGAATGCAGGAGACAGAAGCACTCTGCCTATCGAAAAGGATTCGTTGCTCTTTTCTTTTTTGGTATAGACATTGTAGCCGTATAATTCAGTATTCTTTTCTATATCAGGATCGGTCAGACCGAAATAATCACCGTTGAAATTAAAAAACTGCGCCATTGACAAACACCTTTCGTTAACTTTTTACAAGGCTGGTGAAAACATCTTACATTTAGACATAATCCAACACTATATATTATCTCTCATTTTAAAGAAAAAATCAAGGGGTTTTGCGTAAATATTAAGAAATAAATACTATCAGCTATACCCACCGCGCTTGACAGAGTGCATGATTTGAGATATAATAAAAATATAATTCTCACATTGTACTTCTACGGGAAAGAGGACTGTTATGACATCTGAACTACGTCACAATACCGATAAGCGTGTTATCCGCACTAAGAAAGCTATAAAAAACGCTCTTTTCAAGCTGATGGAAAGCAAGGATATCTCTGATATAACCATCAGTGAGCTTACTGCTTCCGCTAACGTTAACAGGCGCACCTTCTACACCCATTATCGCACTATAACCGACATTCTGGAGGAGATCGAAAACGATCTTGTTGCCGCACTCACCGAAATGCTCAAGGATGTCGATGTCAACAATTGCAGTGAAAGTATCGAAAAGCTGTTTCTGAGATTTCACAGCATCATTTCCGAGGAGTTCGACTTTTACTTCCATCTCATGAAGCTTGACACG
>SVMQ01000248.1 GCA_015067375.1 Oscillospiraceae bacterium
AACCTCAAGGGTGCAGGCAACGGCGATATCAAGGATCATGTGGTGCAGATAAACTCCGATAAGTATACTCCCGTGGACGAGCTGCTCATCCCCACAGGCAAGCTTGCCTATGTCACAGGCACTCCGTTTGATTTCACCACCGCAAAGCGCGTTGGCGAGGATATGGACAACGGCAGACTGCCCAACGGCTATGACCACAACTTCGTACTGGGCGAGCCGCACGTTATGCGCACCGCCGCTGAGGTGTACGAGCCGACGACAGGCAGAGTTATGACAGTCACCACCGACAAGCCTGCTATCCAGTTCTATATCGGTATCGGACTTGACGGCGAGGCAGGCAAGAACGGCGCAAGCTACAACAAGTATGCGGGTCTGTGCCTTGAGAGCCAGTATTCCCCCGACTCCCCCAACCAGCCACAGTTCCCCAGCTGTGTGCTTAAGGCAGGGGAGACCTACCACTTCACAACGAGCTATATCTTCTCTGCAAGATAAGGGGATCTCAAAAGATCTCCACAAATAAAGCGCTCCCCGAACATTTTTTCGGGGAGCTGTGTTCATAAGGAGGACAATATGAGTGACGAAGTATTACAGCAGGATCTCAGCGAGGTGCAGCACCCGGGCGCGGTGTTCATGATGCAGCTGCTGTTCAAAGAGCCGTGCGCCATGCCCGAAAAGCAGCGCACGCTTGAAGTGATGACAAAGCATCTGACGGATGTGGAGTGCTTCTGCCATGACGATAAGGTGGCAGGCTACGCCGCAAGGAAGTACACCGCGCATTTCAAGGATGCGTCGATGCCGCCGCAGCTTATGATAACATCCTGCAACGCATTCGACGCGGACAGGCTGGGCGCACTGGAGCGCAGTCAGATGTGGGACTGCCCCGAAAGCGAGCGCATACTGTCCGAATGTAAGTATCAGGTGGTCGCAACGGATATGATGGCGGCGCCGCTCAGCGCAAGGGACAGGGCAGAGATGGTGATGGACTTTGCAGAGGCGCTGGTGGAGCTTTATCCGCAGTGCGAGGCGGTGCTGTTCAGCTATTCGGGAAAGCTGTTCACCGCCGACAAGATACGCAACCACAGCATCCCGCGCGAGGACAGGTTCGTATATTTTGCGGTCAACGTCCGCTTTTTCAGGATAGAGGGTACGGAGGATATGATGGTGGACACCCTCGGAATGGGTACGCTGTACTATCCCGACCTGCAGTATCATTTCCGCGGTCTTGACCCGAATGTGTTGGTGACTCACGCCTACAATGTGGCAGGCTTCATCCTTGCTAATGACAACCCGATAAAGGACGGCGATACCATCGACGGCTGCACGGACGACGGAATAGACGAGGCGCTGCAGTGGGTATGCCGCTATGAGCAGTCGCTGATACAGCCTGCACGAGAGGTCGTGGATATCAACACGGGCGAATTTGCGGCAGGTAACAGGGAGGATAAACAATAAAAAGTCCTTGACTATACTGTAAAAAAGTGCTATACTTTAATCAGCTAATCTGCAACACAACGGCTTAAACTGAGAAAGAGGTGTTATTATGGCGACCTTACTGGAATACGAGTGCCCGTGCTGTGGCGGCAAGATAGAATTTGACAGTGCCTCACAGCAGATGAAGTGTCCTTTCTGTGACACGATGTACGATATCGAAGCGCTCAAGGACTACGGCGACGCAATGAACGAGACCACTCAGGACGATATGCAGTGGCAGTCCATGGCAGGCGGCACATGGCAGGAGGGCGAAACTGACGGAATGTCGGTGTATGTCTGCAACTCCTGCGGCGGCGAGATAGTGGCGGACGGCACTACAGGCGCATCCAGCTGCCCCTACTGCGACAGCCCCGTTGTAATGTCGGGTCAGTTTGCAGGCGCTCTGCGCCCCGATCTCGTTATCCCGTTCAAGCTGGACAAGGAGGCCGCTGTTGCCGCGCTGAAAAAGCATCAGGAGGGCAAGTTCCTGCTTCCCAAGGCGTTCAAGGACGAGAACCACATCGAGGATATCAAGTGCATCTATGTGCCGTTCTGGATGTTCGACGCAAAGGCAAACGGCCGCATCATGTACAAGGCGACAAAGGTGCGCAGATGGTCTGACGCAAACTACAACTACAAGGAAACGAAGTATTACTCCGTCATCCGTGCAGGTGATCTTGAGGTAGAGAACGTGCCTGTTGACGGCTCCTCCAAGATGCCCGACGACCTTATGGAGTCCATCGAGCCTTACAATATCAGCGAGGCAAAGGAGTTCAACACCGCATATCTTTCGGGATATCTCGCGGATAAGTACGACGTTACCGCGGAGCAGAGCGTGGAGCGCGCCAACACCCGTATCAAGGACAGTATGCGCGACGAGCTTCGCAACACTGTAACAGGCTTCGATACAGTGACCCAGCAGAATGAGTCGCTGAGGCTGAGCAACGGCAAGTCAAGGTATGTGCTTTGCCCCGTATGGATACTCAACACCAAATGGAACGATCAGAACTTCCTGTTTGCGATGAACGGTCAGACGGGAAAATTCGTGGGCGACCTGCCTGCTGATATGGGCAAGTTCTGGAGATTCCTCGCGCTGTTCTCGGTAGTTTTCGGCGCGATAGGCGGCGCTATCGGCGCGTTTCTGGGATAAGGGGGTACGGATATGAAAAAGCTTGTTTCTTTTCTGCTGGTCACAGCAATGATGTTCTGTATGTCCGTTACCGCGTTTGCAGCAGGCGGAAGCGGCTCTGATGGCGGTGTTTTCCCGATAGTTGTCGGAGCTGTCATCGGCGTCATCGTTGCGATCATAGTGATGCTGTGCATCAAGGCTCAGCTCAGCTCTGTGCATATGCAGCACGCGGCGAAAAACTACATAAAACCGGGAAGCTTTCATCTGACGACCTCGCGCGAGATATATCTCTACAAAAAGGTAGACCGTCAGGAAAAACCCAAGGATAAGTAAAACAGTGCCTGTCAGAGTCGTTCTGACAGGCATTTTTGTGATACGGTGTGCCTTTGCAGTGTTTTACATCCCCTTTTGCTTTATATTTCTGGTAGAGCGACAGGCTCAGAGCAAAAGGAGGTTATAACAATGTCGATTACATTCAAGGCGTATGCAGTGAACAATCTCTGCTACAAGGCGGCACAGAAGATGCCGAAAGGCTCGCCGTGCGGCATCGTAGTACACAGCACGGGCGCAAATAATCCCGAGCTTCGCAGATATGTCAATGCGCCCGATATCTGCGGAGAGAACATCTACCGCAACTATTACGACCGCCCGGACTGGGACGCGTGTCCTCATGCGGTGATAGGAAAGGACAAGCGCGGCGAGGTGCGCGCGGCGAAGCTGCTTCCCTATGACATCTGCTGCTGGAATGCAGGGCGCGGCGCGAAAGGGTCGTACAACTACGATCCTGCATACATACAGTTCGAGATATGCGAGGACGCGCTTGACGACCCCGACTATTTCAAGGCGGCGTTCACACTGGCGGCGCGGCTGTGCGCAAGGCTGATGAAGAACTACGGAATACCGCTGGAG
>SVMQ01000249.1 GCA_015067375.1 Oscillospiraceae bacterium
AAGCCGTCAAAGGTGCTGAGATCATCCGCTGATACGCTCGTTTCGGCGCAGAACCTGTCAAACAGCGTCTTGTTAAGAAACAAAGCCTCAGAGGATTTTGCAATAGGCAGCATAAGCAGCTTATCGCCAAAATATCCCTCGGAAATGAATTCATCCCTGAATGCTGCAAGTTCGTCTGCCGAAAAGTAGTTGTCCCATGAAAGAAGCTTGTCCTCGCCCACTATCTCAGCGACTCTAGGGTAGGCTGTGAACAGGTCGGGAAGATCATCTGCACCAGGCTCTCCGTTCGCTGAAGCGGCAAGCGCCTTGTCGATGGCTGATGAACTCGTTACCGATACGACATTTACCGTCACGCCGTTTTCCTTGCCGACAGTGTTATTGAATTCGTCGATCGCATCATTGAGCGGAGATCTTGTTTGACTGCCGTAGACGTGCCACATAGTGAGTGTAACAGGATCATCGGCGTCTGGTCTGTTTTTATCGGAACAGCCTGACAAGCAGACTGCAGTTATCACTAAGGTCAATATCAGAGAAGCTATCTTTTTCATCATATATTCCCTTTCTGAACGGGTCTACCACACGCTCTCCTACCCATTTATACATATTTTTTCGTTTTCCTACCCCTTTTTTGCAATTTGGGTAGTGCGGAAAAGCGTAGTTTTTGATAATATATTAAGTGCAAGGGTAAAAGAGAGTATATATCCTGCCACGTTAAGGGTTCTTTAAGTTCCTGTGGATGCGCCAACAGTCACAGGAACCGCCCGTTCCTAATTTTAGCATATTGAACTGATTAAGTCAAGATTGCTAAAAAATCAACAAAGGAGAGAAAGCTATGACCTACACCGGCAAATGGAAGCTGCATTCTGTCATGACATTTGATGACAGCGATATGCCCATCTATCTTACTCCCGAGGAATATCTCAACTCGCCTATGCCCTACATAGACGAAAGCGATGAGGAAGAAGTGGCGTGTGAGATGAAAGAGCGCAAAAATATGATCGGTACACTGATAAAGATCTGTGATGACGGCAAGCTTTATATGCTGTCGCCGCTGCCCGAGGGCGTTACACAGGAGGAGATCGACAAGGCGGTTTCCGCGGGCGTGATAAAGCTTATTGATGGCGCCATGGCAGACGAACCGAAAAGCTGGGAGATGCGCGACGGAGAATTCTGGTTTGACACAGGCATTGAGGGCGAGGTTTACGACGAAAAAGTCAGCAGCTGGGTAAAGCCCATCGACGAAAACGGCTTTTTTAATTTTATGAATTTCAGATTTATCAAGGAGGACTAAAAAATGGGATTATTTGACTCTATCATGAGATCGGCAGGAAATGCCATCAAGAATGAGACTGCAAAAGCAGTCAGCAATACGGCATCTTCCGTAGGAAAGGGAAGCAACCGTTCTGAAAGCTTCACGTTCGCTGCACTTCCTAACAACGTAGCAGAGCTTCAGGCACTTCCCGAGGCTACTCTTGACTCCGCATTCAAGACAACAGCGCTGACCATTGCAGCACTTTGCGCTTATGAAAAAGACCCTGACGCTTGTATTGAGATGCTGAACTTCCTTAAAGGCCCTGCTGAAGTAAGTACATACGAAAAGGGTTTCATCAAGGAACGTCTTAACGGCAAATTCTACAAGACATTCTCCTTCTTTGAGGGTGCAACACCTCAAAACGGATACAAGCCGACTACTCCTTATGTTATCAAGGTAAGCGAGAATCCCTATTCCTTTGACGAGGAAAACTGGGCAACGCTCTATGTAACGAGCGGCGGCGCTGATAATCCCCGTCCAATCAAGCTCAGAAAGAAGCCTTCCACAGGTCAGTGGTTCCTGAATGATATCCAATGCCTTGCAGATATCCGTATTCCCACAGCTGACGATCCTTGGGCATAATATAATTTCGGAACATCATCAGAAAACAGGTGGAATAATGATAAGAACAAAAGGAATATGGGCAGCTGTTCTTGCTGCTGCAGTGGCAGTTTCGGCAACAGCATGCTCCGGAGATGACACTAAAAAAGTCGAAAACAGCACTGCGGAAAGCACATCGACCTCTGCTGAAAAGACCACAACGAGTACCGAAGCAACAACTACTTCCGCTACAACTACTAAAGTGGCAGAAACTGACATTCCTGTTACAGACGTAAACGATGCAGAAAGTGTAACTGTACATTACGGATGGGATATGGATGACACGGATTATATTGCTAAGGTCTACTGTCCCGAGGGTGCTAAATTCAATGACTACACTCTGGATACACAGGCTGCTGATGGCTGGGTGCTGACCGCTGATATAACTGACGAAGTGAATGAGTATTCCGCTACAAGCGTCAGTCACTGGCATCGTGATGCCTATGTGGGTGAGATTTTTGGCTATCCGATAATTGCGCAGCTGTATTTTGACGGAGAGCTTGATGCTGACACCGCTTCAGATTATCATGATTGTTCGCAGAAGGTAACGCCGTTGGGCTATAAATGGAACGGTTATGATGTTATTCTGATCGAGACTAAATACGCATATCAGGATTACTTTGAACAGACCGACCGTTTTGTGGGGGTTGAGTATGATCTGAACTACTGGAAGGTCAATGAGGATACAGGTGAGACCAATGATCTCACAACAAAGGGACTTTTCGGATTTGATATGTACTCCTACAGTATGGACGAGCTTACACAGGAGAAATGTGCATGGATCGGCGGTGAGCTTTTCGGAGTGGATACAGGTATCGCTAACCCATTTACTGACATAGCTGAAGAAGTTGACACTGTTCCTGTTGACATTGACGAGTTTTATCTGATTGGCAAGTGGGTCAATCGTGAAAGCGCATGGGAGGATACATATTTCTTCGACTACGGCGGTTACGGCAGCTATACAAGCGGATTTGAAAGCACCTTTACTTATTCCGTCGTGGGAAATACCCTTACCGTTTTTTATGCAGAGGATGATATCGACATCTTTACTGTCACGGTTGAGGAGGACGCTCTTCTTCTTGTTGACGAGTATGAATATGAGCAGAGGTTTGAAAAGGTCGCTGAAGAAACCGAGGTCGAAACCGAAACGGAAGACAACAGCAGTACAGAGCAGCATATCAACACAAATGTTGCAAATATTATCGGCACTTGGACAGAAAGCGAAACAGGGTACAATGAAACCTTTACTTTCAATGCCGACGGTACAGGATGGTATAGCTGTCTGAGCGAAGATGGCACTTACGAGTGCAGCTTCACCTATGAGTTTTTCAGCAGCGATTATGTCGATATCTATTACAGCGACGGCGATGTGGGCGGCTTCCTGATAGCGATCGATGGCGACGTATTGACTGTAAGAAACGAATATGTGACCGATCTGGCTTATTCACGTCAGTAAGCGTATTGCTTTATAATGCAGAGCGAAGGAGTTGTATGCTCTTTCGCTCTTATAATTGAGAGGATGAACTATGAAAAAGATAACCGCTCTTATGATGATGCTGTGTGTGCTGCTGTCAGCGACAGGGTAGATC
>SVMQ01000250.1 GCA_015067375.1 Oscillospiraceae bacterium
CATCGACCACAATACACTCCAGAGCGGCTTCGAGAATGCCGACGACCACCGCTTCATCGGCTCTATCGCAAAGAAGCACGGCATCTGGTTCTCACGCCCCGGTAACGGTATCTGCCATCAGGTACACCTCGAGCGCTTCGGCAAGCCCGGCAAGACCCTCATCGGCTCTGGCAGCCATACCCCCACAGGCGGCGGTATCGGTATGCTGGCTATGGGTGCAGGCGGTCTTGACGTTGCTGTTGCAATGGGCGGCGGCGCTTACTACATAACCATGCCCAAGGTGGTCAAGATCAACCTCACAGGCAAGCTGAACGACTGGGTATCCGCAAAGGACGTTATCCTTGAAGTTCTCCGCATCCTCTCCGTTAAGGGCGGCGTAGGCAAGGTAATGGAGTACTGCGGCGACGGCGTTGCAAGCCTTTCCGTACCCGAGCGTGCTACCATCACCAACATGGGCGCAGAGCTTGGCGCTACAACATCCATATTCCCCTCCGACGAAACAACACTGAAGTTCCTCAAGGCTCAGGGCAGAGAAGAGGACTACACACCCCTCGCGGCTGACCCCGACGCTGTTTACGACGAGGAAGTGAACATCGACCTTTCCAAGCTCGTTCCGCTTGCGGCTTGTCCTCACTCCCCCGACAATATCAAGACCATCGAGGAGATCGGCGCTGTTAAGGTGGATCAGGTCTGCATCGGCTCCTGCACGAATTCCTCTCTGCAGGATCTGCTTAAAGTTGCTCACATCCTCAAGGGCAAGACAGTTCATCCCGACGTTTCTCTGGCTATCGCACCCGGCTCCAAGCAGGTGTTCAATATGATGGCAGACTGCGGCGCGCTGTCCGACCTCATCGACGCAGGTGCGCGTATCCTTGAGAGCGCCTGCGGCCCCTGCATCGGCATGGGTCAGTCCCCCAACTCCAAGGGCATCTCCCTGCGTACATTCAACCGTAACTTCGAGGGCAGAAGCGGCACAAAGGACGGTCAGATCTACCTTGTATCTCCCGAGACCGCTGCTATCTCCGCTATCACAGGCGTGTTCACAGACCCCAGAACCATCGGCGCTATGCCTCCCTACATCATGCCTGAGAAGTTCCTCATCAACGACAACATGGTGGCTGCTCCCGCATCCGTTGAGGAAGCTCCCGATGTTGAGATACTCCGCGGCCCGAACATCAAGCCTTTCCCTGTAAACAGCCCCCTTGCCGAGAGCATCGAGTGCGACGTTACACTGAAGGTGGGCGACAACATCACAACAGACCACATCATGCCTGCAGGCGCAAAGATACTGCCCCTGCGCTCCAACATCCCCGCTATCTCCGAGTACTGCTTCACCGTATGCGACGAGACATTCCCCAAGCGTGCAAAGGAAGCAGGCAAGGGCATCATCGTGGGCGGCGTGAACTACGGTCAGGGCTCTTCGCGTGAGCACGCGGCGCTTGCTCCCCTTTACCTCGGCGTAAAGGCTATCATCTGCAAGAGCTTTGCGCGTATCCACAGACAGAACCTCATCAACAACGGCATCCTGCCCCTCGAGTTCGTGAACGAGGCTGACTACGAGAAGATCTCTCAGGGCGACAGCCTTGCTATCGCAGACATCCGCGATATCATCGAGAAGGACGGCAAGATCATCGTTGAGAACAAGACCAAGGGCGAGAGCTACGAAGTAAAGTGCGAGCTTTCCGAGCGCGGCAAGGGCATGATACTTGCAGGCGGTCTGCTCAACATGACAAGAGAGCAGAAGTGATCGCATTTTTTCCGCTCTGACAAACGGCTGAGGAGGTAAGATGCAATGGGACTTTTTGGCAGTAAAGAAAAGAGCAGATACATATTTATAAAGGATATTGCCGCCATAATATGCGGCGGCGATACCGCTGTGCTCAGCTGCATAGAAGATATGCTCTCTCACCCGAAGAAATACTTTAAGCGCAATGCAGACCGCTATGACGATCGCGGCATTGACGCCGAAGAGATCGAGGATATCCTTGAAGAGGGTGACGAGGAAGAAAAGGCAGAGCTGTTTTGGCTGGGTATGGTGGATGAGCTTATCGAGGGCGGCTACGTTGCCGAGGTGGACTACAAATGTTCTGCTGAAGAGCTTATGTACGCGCTGCAGCAGCTGAAAAGCTACTCTTATATCGCACAGGTATGCAGTGGCTTCATGCCCGACAGCAGCGGCACGGTCGCTTCATGGTGCAGGCAGATATCCGACGCTTCCAAAGGCACAGCCGGGATAGGCTGTATCGACATCGACAGCGACAGCTATCCGTTGTTCATCCTGTCGTCGTCGGGCGGCAGCGATTTCGGCGAGCTGCTTGGCAGAATAGGCTCGATCGCACAGGACAACGACTTTACGATCACTGAACCATGACATCCGCAAAATCAGAAAGGCGCATCCCAAATGAAGAAAATAGTCACAGACAAGTTCAAGGTGCGTAACTTCCTTATGCTGACCGTTGCAGGCTTCATCAACGCATTCGGGATCACCTGCTTTCTCAATCCCGTGCATCTGTACGACAGCGGCATTTCGGGTACATCCATGCTGCTTGCACAGGTCACTCCGCTGACGCTGTCGGTGTTCCTGCTGATACTCAATATTCCGCTGTTCCTGTACGGACTTAAAAGGCAGGGCATCGTGTTCACGGTGTACGCGATATATACAGTTGCGATATACTCAATAGGTGCGTGGCTGATAACCGATATATTCCCCATCGACGTCAGCATCGCTTCACCCCTCGCGGAGCAGGATCTGCTGCTCTGTGCGCTGTTCGGCGGCATCATCTCGGGTATAGGAAGCGGTACGGCGATACGCTTCGGCGGCGCGATGGACGGCATAGAAGTTATGGCGGTCATCTTCGCAAAGAAGCTCGGCATCACCGTCGGCACGTTCGTCATGATATACAACGTGCTGCTGTACATCGTATGCGGCGTGCTTATCGAGAGCTGGATACTTCCGCTGTATTCGATAATCACCTATGCTGCAGGACTGAAAGCGGTGGACTTCATCGTGGACGGTTTCGACCGCGACAAGTGCGCGATGATAGTTACCTCAAACCCCGACGACATCTGCGAGGCGCTCTCCCAGACCTTCGAGTGCGGCACGACGCGCGTAAAGGCGCTGGGCGGCTACTCCAGGGCTGAAAAGACCATCGTTTATTTTGTGGTGAACAGGTTTCAGGTCACACGCATGAAGAACCTCGTTCACGACATCGACTCCACTGCATACATAACCATCAGCGAGGTCGCTGATGTGTTCAAGGCTAACATTTAACTGAAAGGAAATACAACAATGGCTGAAAAGATCAGAATGACCACCCCTCTCGTTGAGATGGACGGCGACGAGATGACCAGAATAATCTGGAAGATGATAAAGGATATCCTCATCACTCCTTACGTTGACCTCAAGACAGAGTACTACGACCTCGGTCTTGTAAAGAGAAACGAGACCAACGACCAGATCACCATCGACTCCGCAAACGCTA
>SVMQ01000251.1 GCA_015067375.1 Oscillospiraceae bacterium
AGGATACAAAGAGGATACATTACTGCGTTATACTGACATTGTCGGAGGTGAGGAGATGGCTTACAAGGTATTGCTGGTCGAGGATGACCCGAATATCCGCGAGGTGATAGAGGACTATTTCAGCGCAAAGGGCGACGAGATAAAGCTCAGCTGTGCAACAGACGGCGAGCAGGGTCTTGCTCGTATCACTGAGGGCGGATATGATCTTATCATGCTTGATGTGATGCTGCCGCATATCGATGGATTTTCGCTGTGCAGGCAGATACGCCGCAGCAGCGATGTACCCGTGCTGTTTCTGACCGCAAGAGCGCGGGAGGAGGATGTGCTGTACGGCTACGAGCTGGGCTGTGACGATTACATAGTTAAGCCGTTTTCACTCGCGGAGCTTTATGCAAAGACCAACGCCCTTTTAAAGCGCGCAAAGGGTACGGTCATAAGCAGAGAGCTTGTATGCGGCGCGATACGCATGGAGCTTCTGACATTACGCGTGACCGTTGATGGGTCTGAGGCAGAGCTTGCGCCAAAGGAGTTCGCGCTGCTGAAATATCTCATAGAGCATAAGAACTGGGTAGTAGACCGAGAAACGCTGCTAAACAGGATATGGGGCTATGACTATTTCGGCGGTGACAGGGTAGTGGATAACCACATCAAAAAGCTGCGAAAGGCTCTTGGCAGTGCAGGCGATCAGATCAAAACGGTCATCAAGAAAGGCTACAAGCTGACAGAATAACGGGGGTAATAATATGGAAAGACGCAACAAAAAGCTGACGCTTGGCACGTTCTTCAGAAAAAGGGCAGTGCCTATGGCAATTATAGCTGTGGTGCTGTGCATCATCGCTGCATTTGTGATCGATCTGATCGGCTTTGTGACCGTAGACACAAGTCAGTTGTCCCAGACGTATATGGTCAGGGATGCGGTTCACCAGTCGTCACAGGAGGACAAAAAGCCTGTCATGGATTCTTGGCTCAGCCTTATGTCGGATATCGGAATGGACGGCGTGTACACTGCATCTGTTGTACTCGACGCTGAAACAGGCGAGCTTGTCGGAGACCCTGCAACGGGACTTTTCGCTGTTGTGAATGAGCTTGAGAAGGACAAGGCGGTGTACTACACCTGCCGCGACGAGGATGTTGTGGAGTTCATCGAGCAGTACCACGCAAACGACATCCAGTTCCGCTTTGATGAGATATATCTTCGCGATGACGGCACTGGCTTCCGTCCTGCAAAGCTTGCTGTCATTAAGCTCAGCGGCTCGCAGCACGAGAAGGAAACGCAGATCGACGAGCGCGATTTTACTCCTGCTGACCTTACAGGCTACACAAAGACCACACGCAAGCTTGGCATTGCTGCAGGAATCAGCAAGGATAACAAGGCGTACAGAACGCTGATCGACAATGTAGTAGGCAAAAACGGTGAGGACGCGTATCAGGCGCTCATTAGATGCGACGAGAATTTCAGAACGATGATGTATGACACCTTCACAGTTGACGGTAAAAAATACACATTCTTCAGCGTGCTGTATTACAACCTGTGGGAATTCTGCGGTGTGGAGCTGCTTTTAGAGTGCTTGGTGTTCATCGGTCTTGTCCTGCTTGCAGCGTTCATCTGGGCAAAGATCGCCTATACAAAGTATGCTGCTCAGTACGAGTCTGACGAATACCGCCGCACGATGGTGAATGCACTGGCGCACGATCTGAAAAGTCCGCTCATGGCTATCTCGGGATATGCCGAAAATCTGCAGAGTGGCGCTCATCCCGACAAGATGTGCCACTATACTACCGCGATACTGGAGAATACACGCTGCATGAACGAGCTTATCGAAAGCACGCTGGAGCTGTCAAAGCTCGAGGGTACACGCACACTGGCAAAGGATAAGACTGAAGCGGTGGCGATTGTAACGGAGCTGTATGAAAAGTATCGCCCACAGGCGGAGAGCAGGGGAATAACATTCGCGGCAGACGGCAGATGCAGTGTTTCTGCAGATACCGCACTGTTGCGACAGGCGCTGGAAAACCTCGTTGCAAATGCTGTGAAGTATACAGATGACGGCGGCAGCATCAAGGTGAAGGCAGATGCAAAGAGCCTTTCTGTGATCAATACATTCAGCGGAAGCATCGACAAGACTGCAGAGGAGATTTGCCGTCCGTTTGTGCGTGGTGACAGCAGCAGGAACGATCATACGGGAACAGGCATGGGTCTTGCTATAGTTAAAAATATCTGCGATATGCATGGCTTTGCGCTTAAAGTCAAGCTTGAAAACGGCAGATTTACAGCAGAGATAAGGTTCTGAATAAATATGTATCCGCCGCGGTAACGCGGCGGATATCTTTATAGGTGTATCTTCCTCACGACGTCGCGCACACGCAGCACAGCGCTTGGTGAAACGGAAAGCTCATCTATGCCCATTCTGAGGAAGGTCTCAGTCAGTGAGGTATCTGCTGCAAGCTCGCCGCAGATGCCTATCCACTTGTGATGTGCGTGCGCATTTTTGGCAGCAAGCTCTATCAGCCGCAGCACTGCCTCATGATGCGGGTCACAGAATCGCTCCAGCAGCGCATTCTGTCTGTCGCAGGCAAGGGTGTACTGTGTGAGGTCGTTGGTGCCTACACTGAAAAAGTCGACAAGCGGTGCAAGCCTGTCGCTTATTACGGCGGCAGCAGGGGTCTCTATCATTATTCCAAGCTCTGTGCTTTTAGGAACTTCGATGCCGTCAGCGGCAAGCTCCTGCCTTATCTCATCGCACAGCCGCAGCGCTTCTTTAAGCTCCCATACGTCGGCTATCATCGGGAACATTATGCCAAGTCTGCCGTACAAAGAGGCTCTGAACAGTGCTTTGAGCTGCGCTCTGAAAATATCGGTGCGTGTAAGACAAAGCCTTATTGCACGAAGTCCCAGTGCAGGATTATCCTCCTTGCCTAGTGCAAGATAATCCGCTTGCTTATCCGCGCCTATGTCAAGCGTGCGGATTATCACCTTTCTTCCTGCCATGCTTTCAAGCACGCGTTTGTATATGCGAAATTGCTCCTCCTCATCGGGCAGGCTGCTGCGCCCCATATAGATGAACTCGCTTCTGAAAAGTCCGATTCCGCCTGCGTCATTTAAAAGCACCTCTCCGATGCTGTCTGTGCTGCCGATATTTGCAAAGATGTCGATGCTCCGTCCGCAGAGTGTGATATTATCCTTGCCTTTAAGCTTGCGCAGCAGGCGTTGCTTTTCATGCTCCTCATTCAGGCGCTGCTGCGCTGCCACAAGAGTGCCGCTGTCAGGCGAGAGCAGGACTTCTCCCGTAAAGCCGTTTACCACAGCCTGCTCACCGTCCCTTACACAGTCGGGGAAGCCTTCTCCGATGCCTATCACTGCAGGAATGTTCATACTTCTTGCCAGTATAGCGGTGTGCGAATTTGACGACCCGTGCGCGGTGACAAACGCGAGTATACGGTTTTTGTCAAGCAGCATCGTTTCGCTGGGTGAGAGGT
>SVMQ01000252.1 GCA_015067375.1 Oscillospiraceae bacterium
TGTTCTACAACTATCTTGCCCCTGTCGCCTGTAATTTCAAGGCGGTTTGTGCCGCACGCGTCGCCTGTCGTGGTGATGAATGTTGCGGTCGCACCGTTCTCATACTCGCCGAAGATAGTTACATCATCCTCTACCTTGATGTTGTGGTATTTTCCGAACTCACAGAATGCTCTCACGCGCTTGGGCATTCCGAATATCCACTGCCACAGGTCGAGGTTATGAGGTGCCTGATTGAGAAGCACTCCTCCGCCCTCACCATTCCATGTAGCACGCCAAGTTCCCGAATCGTAGTAAGCCTGAGTGCGGTACCAGTTCGTGATTATCCACACCATTCTCTTAAGCTCGCCAAGCTGTCCGCTCTGCACTATCTCGCGTGCCTTTGCAAACATGGGATTCGTGCGCTGATTGAACATGATGCCGAACTTCACGCCTGACCTTTCTGCCGCCTCGTTCATCTCGCGCACCTGACGTGCATAAACGCCTGCAGGCTTTTCTGTCAGCACATGGATATTGCGCCTGAAGCACTCCTTTGCAACTGTCGGGTGGTCGTAATGCGGCACAGCTATCAGCACCGCGTCAACAAGTCCGCTGTCCAGCATTTCGTTATAGTCTGTAAAGCAAGCTATCTCGGGATGCTCCTTTGCCTTATCCATTTTTTCGGGGACGATATCACATACAGCAGCTATCTCCACGGACGGACACTTGGCGCCGAGAACATTGTAGAAATGTCCGCTTCCCATGTTGCCTAAACCTACGATACCAAGTCTTATCTTATCCATAACATCCTCCTTTAAATAAGCTCTTTCAGTGCGTTTACAGCAGCGTCAAATGCCGCTCTTGATGAGGGATAGCAGTAGCCCAGTTTTGGTTTCTCACTTGCTTCAAGCTTGTCAAAGCCATCGAATACGGACAGATGCGGCTCCAGCGTCAGCACGCTGCCCTTGCGGAGCGTTACCGCAACGTAGTTTTCCAGCAGATAAGGCAGGTTGCCGATGCCCTTTCCTGCAGGTACTACCGAGCCGTCAGCCATAGCATCCTTGATGTGCATATATTCTACATAGCTGCTGAGCTTCTCCCATGCTTCAACAGTATCCTGACTGCACTGTATGAAGTTCGCCGGGTCGAACACCGCTTTCAGCACGGGGAATTCCCTGTGTATCTCCTCGCAGCGAGATGCGATATCGCCGTAGATGCCCTTTTCATTCTCGTGACAGAGTATCACATCACTGCCCTTTGCGGCTTGTATAAAACATTCAAGGCGGCGGAATACCTCGTTGCGGTAACGCTCCGCATCATCTGACGGCACATAAAAGCTGAACATCCTGATATGCTTTGCGCCGAGGATATCAGCCAATTCAAGACCATGCTTGAATTTGTCAAGATGCGATGTAAAGTCATCGCATATTCCGATCTTACCGTAAGGCGAACCGAGCGACCACACGCCTAGTCCTGCGTCCTCAAGCTGTCTGCGGATCTCCTTAGCTTTTTCGAGGGAGATGTCCGAGATGTTCTCGCCGTCCACACCTCTTATTTCGAGAAAGTCTATGCCGTTTTCGGCCATTGCCTTTATCTGCTCAGAAAGTCTGCCGTCCGCTTCGTCTGCGAATGCCGCAAGTTTATAGTTCATAGCGATACCTCCGTTTTGTTTTCTGTGTTCATTTTATCACAGATGGATCTGCATTTCAATTGTTGATTTAAGCTTTATATATTGCAAATTCGCGCATTGTGTGATATGATAATATGCAAAGAGGTGATATTATGCTCAACGAATACAGCTTCGGAGACATCTACATAAGGCACGCCATCGACGAAAGCCCCGATGACAGGGATTTTACGATGCACATTCACGAACAGTGCGAGATATATTTTTTTGTTTCGGGGGATGTGGAATATCTCGTGGAAGGCTCTAAATATCCGCTTGATGGATATACCCTTATGATAATGCAGCCTGCGGAAGCACACAAGCCAAAGATAGCTGCAAACAGCAGGTATGAGCGATATGCAATAAACTTCCCCGTGGGTCATTTCAGCAGCATCGACCCTGAGGGCAGGCTTATCAGAGCGTTCACTGAACGACCGTTAGGACAGAATAATATGTTCGCTTCCTCGGAGATAGATACATCTCTTGTGAAGAAGCTTTTTTCGGAGATGTGTGACACGGACGGAGATTATGACAAGCAGCTCACCATAACGACTCACTTGCTGATGCTGCTTGATATGATAAGCAGAGCGTATGCCGTCAAAGGCGCGCTTGTCAACGAAGCGCAGACTGTAGCGGAGCGCATAATCCTGTATATAAACACGCACCTTTTCGAGGATATCTCAGTGCCGAGCCTTGCTAAGCATTTTTATCTCAGTGCTTCGCAATTCAGCAGAGTGTTCAAGCAGGCGACAGGTGCGGCTCCATGGGAATACATAACAAAAAAACGGCTTACTGCCGCAAAAGAAATGCTCCGTAACGGACATTCGGCACAGAATGCCTGTGAAAGCTGCGGTTTCAGGGATTATTCTGTATTTTACAGAGCTTACACAAAGCATTTCGGATGTGCGCCTAAGTATTCGGTCGATAAGTGAAAGCAGGCGAGAATGAGTCGTCATCACAGTGCAGACCGTTGCACGACGAGTGTAGTCCATGTCGGACGGAAAGCTTCCTGTCCGAAACGGATTTCTGTTCAATGTCGATCTATCCGACTGGCTTTCTTGACCGCGAGCGTACAGCGGCAATTGACCGATATTGCTTTGCGAATTTGATACAGTGCGGAACTTCCGATAAATAAAACTCAAGCCCGCAGTATCCCTGCGGGCATAAGTATTAGGTGTGCTTTATTCGGCAAGCTTTGCATTTGCAGCGTCAAGCTCGCTTTGTACCGCTGAGCGGATGGTCTCCTTTGTCTGTGTCCAGGAAACGCCGTTGTTGTAGCCTTCCTTCATGGGGTTGTTGATATAGCCTGCCACCATGTCGTTTACGGCATTGTACAGCTCGATGACGGGTGCTTCGGCTGTCATGTCGCGTACTCTCTGATACATATCATACTGCTCCTGAGTCCAGCCGTGCTCCTCGAAAGCCTGCTTCTTGCCGATCTCCTTTGCGATCTCGCTGTCGCGGCTTGCCATGCAGCAGTTGAGGTAAGCGCCAACGCCCTCAGGATTCTTTGCGCCCATGCAAAGTGCGAAGCCTTCAACGATGGAGGGGAGATAGTATTGATCTGCATAGGGGCATTTCGGCATCGGGACGAACATTACGTCCTCCATATCACCGAATTCCTGAATGATGTTGTTATAGGGATACAGCGCATAGGTACCGATAGGATAGAACAGGGTCTTGCCCGCGCCCACGTTGGAGGGAACTATCTGCCAGCCGTTTTCCGCCTTGGGGAAGGGAAGGTCGTTCTTGTTCATATTGTACATGAACTCCTGCGCTCTTTCGATGGTAGCGTTGTCGAGGTTGTGAACTACCATT
>SVMQ01000253.1 GCA_015067375.1 Oscillospiraceae bacterium
TGATGATTTGGAGGATCTATGCTGTTTAAGCCCACATTCTGGCTGAAAAGCGTTTTAGATATTGACAAGGAGTTCCTGAAAAAGCACCATGTACGGGCGCTTGTTCTTGATCTCGATAATACACTGTCCATGCACGGAAACCCTGCTGCTGAAGCAGGAGTTACTGAATGGCTTGACGAGATGCGCAGGCTCGGCGTGAAGATGCGCATAGTTTCAAACAACACAACAAAGCGTGTTGCACCGCTCGCCGCAAAGCTCGGGCTTGAGTTCACCGCAAACGGCGCAAAGCCATTGACTTTCGGCATTTCGCGTGCGATGAAAGCAATGGGAAGCAACAAAAAGAACACGCTAGTTGTCGGAGATCAGATATTCACTGATGTCATGGGCGGAAATCTAAAAGGTGTGCGCACTGTGCTGGTCGAGCCGTTCCACCTTGAAAAAACATGGACGTTTCGGCTTAAGCGTAAGGTGGAGGCGCTGGTGTTCAAGCGTGACTATTCCAAGCTGGAGGTGAAATAATGGGCATCTCTTTCGGCCCCGGTGGCAACTCATTGAGCTGGGGCAAACGTAAGTTTCCGCAGGATCTGCCCGAGTACCTCGCTTCGATGGGACTGAACGGTTATGAGATCGAGTGCGGACGCGGCGTGAGATTGAGCGCGGCAACGGTCGAAAAGCTTCCTGCTCTCGCGCAAGAACACGGTATAACAGTAACATTACACGCGCCCTATTTTATCTCTCTGTCCTCAGTAGAGGAAGCAACGCGCCTTAAAAGCGTTGACTACATCATGCAGTCCGCACAGGCAGCGAAACAGGTTGGCGCTCAGAAGATAGTTGTGCATAGCGGCTCCTGCTCTAAGATGAGCAGGGAGGAGGCTACCGCGCTCGCTTTTGATACGCTGAAAAGAGCGCAGGCGGCGCTTGATGAGGCAGGGCTGTCTGATATCATCATCTGTCCCGAAACTATGGGAAAGATAAACCAACTCGGCACACTCGAAGAGGTCGTGGAGCTGTGCGGTGTGGATGAGCGCTTCCTGCCGTGCGTTGATTTCGGACATCTGAATGCGCGGACTCTCGGCGGTATAAAGGGTCGCGAGGAATATGCGCAGATACTTGATTATATAGAGCATAAACTTGGTCACGACAGGCTTTCGCGTATGCACATCCATTTCAGCAGGATAGAGTACACCGCAGGCGGCGAGAAGCGTCACGTCACCTTTGCTGATAAGCAGTGGGGGCCTGAGTATCAGCCGCTCATTGAGGAGCTTCACCGCAGACAGCTGTCCCCGTCGATAATATGTGAGTCGGACGGCACACAGGCAGAGGACGCGGCTGAGATGAAGCATTACTATGACACCCTTGGTTAACAGACGGAGGTAATATATGAAGATACTTGTTTTAAACGGCCCCAACCTTAATCTTCTCGGAGAGCGTGAGCCAAATATCTACGGCGGCGAAACACTTAAGTCCATCAACGACGAGATAAATGCGGCAGGCCGTGAGATGGGCTATGAAATGGCTTTCTTTCAGAGTAATTCAGAGGGCGGATTGATAGACCGTCTGCACGAGGCGCGCCTTGACTGTGCAGGAGTCATTCTCAATGCGGGTGCTTACACGCATTATAGCTATGCGCTTCGTGACGCTATTTCAGCGGTGAAGATACCTGTCGTGGAGGTGCATCTCTCTAACGTCAACAGCCGCGACGAATTCCGAAAGAATTCCGTTATTGCGCCTGTCTGCGTTGGAAGTATAGCAGGCTTTGGCAAGTACAGCTATATGCTGGGTCTGTATGCGCTGGACAACAAGCTTGGAGGAAGCAATGAATAATATAGCTAGGCTTGCCGATAATCTGACCGATATCACGCACGGCGCGCTTATCACCTCGGATGTCAGCAGGCGGTATTTCTGTGGTTTCAAGTCTTCGGCAGGGGTTATTCTTATCACAAAGGAAGCGTCCTATCTTATTATAGATTCACGCTACTTCGACAAGGCTAAGCAGCGCGTAACTGATTGTGAGGTCATCCTGCAGGAGGATATGCGCCGTCAGCTGCTTGACCTGCTCGTTAAGCATAATATTACAAAGCTTTCGGTAGAGAGTGCCTATATGACGCTATCGGATTTTGAGGGCTACAAGGATAAGCTGTATTATTGCGAGCTTGATGGGAGCAGCTGGCTTTCGGATAAGATATCCGCAATGCGTGTTATCAAGTCAACAGCTGAGTTAAAGTCGATGATAAAGGCACAGCGTATCGCTGAGGCGGCGTTTGAGCGTCTGCTGGAGCGTATGCGCAAGGGCATGACCGAAAAGCAGGTGGCGGCACTGCTGAATTACTACATGATGGACTGCGGTGCTGATGACCTTTCGTTTGAAACTATCGCGGCTTCGGGTGTCAATTCTGCTTCCCCTCATGCGGTGCCTACGGATAAGCCGCTTGAAAACGGAGATTTCCTCACGTTGGATTTCGGCGCGGTGTATGACAGCTATCACTCGGACATGACGAGGACGCTTGTCATAGGTGAGCCTACCCCTGAGATGGAGGCGCTTTACGAGGCGGTATATTACGCAAACCTTGACGGTATAAAGGCGGTGCGCGCAGATGTCAGCGGTAAGGTCGTAGACAGCGTTGCAAGAGGGACGCTTAACGGCTTCGGCGGTTACGACAAATATTTCGGGCATGGTCTTGGTCACGGCGTTGGACTGGAGATACACGAAGCACCTACACTCTCCCGTACAAGCAGCTCTATGCTGCGTGAGGGCATGGTCGTGACGGTAGAGCCCGGCGCGTATATTTCAGGTAGGTACGGCGTGCGCATCGAGGATATGGTGGTCGTGACCGAAAACGGCTGCGAGAATCTAACTCTGACCACGAAAAAGCTTATCAGAATATGATAAATGCGTAAAAATTGCCCGATTATTCGTTTTTTTTCAGTTTTTTTCTAAAAAGGGCTTGAAAAATTCCGCAATATAGGGTAAAATATAAAGGATATATAGAATAGCGGTGTAATGTGCCGCGTTCGTATTAAATTTAAGTTAAAACAAAAATTGGAGGTTCCTACTATGGTTACAGCAGGAGATTTCAGAAATGGCATGACCTTTGAAGAAGAGGGCAATGTAATGCAGATCATCGAGTTCCAGCACGTTAAGCCCGGCAAGGGTGCTGCGTTCGTTAGAACAAAGGTAAGAAACGTTATCACTGGCTCTGTGGTTGAAAAGACATACAACCCTTCCGCTAAGTTCCCCACTGCTTACGTTGAGAGAAAGGATATGGAGTACACATATTCTGACGGTGAGCTTTATCACTTCATGGATCCCGAGACTTACGAGGATGTTCCCGTAAACGCTTCCGACCTCGGCGACAACTTCAAGTTCGTTAAGGAGAACATGGTATGTAAGGTACTGTCCTACAAGGGTAGGGTATTCGGTGTAGAGCCCCCGAACTTCGTAGAACTC
>SVMQ01000254.1 GCA_015067375.1 Oscillospiraceae bacterium
CCTACGAGATATATCTGTGCGCCTACGTCAGCGGACAATATGTTCCGATAAGCAACACTATCACCTACACTATAGAATGATCATTATTCAGCACACCGCGTCTTAGCAATACATAGGAGGACTATCATGAAAATAGCAATCTGCGATGATGAAATAAACGCACGCTCTGAAATAGCGTCGCTTGTAGATGAATACGCACAACGCAACAGGCTGGATATTGCCTCTGAGAACTTTGACAGCGGCGAGAAATTATTGTCCTCTGAACTTGATCACGATATTATTTTCATGGACTATCAGATGGAGGATATAGACGGAATAGAAACATCAAGACGCATCAGAGAGCTTAACAAAGACTGCACCATCATCTTTATCAGCGCTTATCCCGCCGTTGCACCCGACTGCTTTGAAGTAGACGCATTCCGCTTTATAACTAAGCCTATCGACAGTCAGAAGCTGTTTAAAGCACTTGACGATCATCTGAAGGTGGCAGACCGCGACGAGTTTCTGACGCTGAAGACACACGACGGAGTATGGAGAATTAAAATGTCGGATATCATCTACGCCGAGGCAAACGGAAGGCACACCAACATCCGCACCATCGACAAGACCATTGATATACATATCCACCTGAAAAAGATTGAAGAAAGACTTCCGAAAACGAAATTCATCAGAAGCCACAGGGCGTACATCGTGGGCTTTAAGTACATCGCAAATCACACGAATGAGGTCATCGTATTCGACAATTACGAAAAAGCAAAGATAGGCAAGAGCTATGCTTCAGCATTCAAAGCGGCGTTCAGCGATTATATTATACGATACAACAAAGGATTGGTAAAATGAATTTTCTGGCAGGTTCCTTATCAAGCGGTTACACTCTGATAGCAACAATATTATTCATCTGCTGTATAAAAACGGAGAAACCCCAAAAATCAGCTTTAGCAACAGCTTTCATTCTCTGCGGTGTTATATCACTTGCAATGGCATGGTGCTATGCACAGGAAACACATCTTTATAATGGGATCTCATTACTGATATACTTAGCACGCTGGTTTATTGTGATAACCGTAGCACTGGGCGGCTTCAGATGGATATACCTGTATACCGCAATTTTATATGAATGTATCTTTCCGACTTTTATCTACATCTTTGCAACGGTACCTGAATATACCGGCCTTATACCTAATTATGTGGCAGAGTCCATAGCTTTAACCGTATTAAATACAGGTTTCCTGATACTGCTTTATATATTCCGTGAAAAGATCGTTTTCTGGGTGCGCTCCATTATCAAAATACTGCCAAAGCATTTTTATGTATTTGTGCTGATTGCGGCATTTTGCCTGTGCGGTCTGTCTACTATATCCAAATATCCCACCCTTTTGGTTTCAAATAAGGTCAATATCATGAACCTGCTGCTGATAATTCTCACATTTGTTATGACATGGATGATACCGTCACTGTTGATAACCATGATATCAAGGCAGCATTTCAGAAGCACCTCCACGCTGCTGCAAAAGCAGGTAGAGATACAGCTGCAGCACTACGACAAGCAGGAAAAGCTGAACAGCGAGATACGCTCATTCAGGCACGACTATGTAAATCATCTGTGGAGCATTCGCTCGCTTATACAAGACGGCGAGAACAACGGCGCTATCGCATATATCGACAAGCTGCTTGATGCAAAGCACAGCACACAGACTTCATTCAGCACAGGCAACAGACTGGCTGACGCTATACTCACCGACAAAGCCGATATCCTGCCTGATGGTATCGACATTGAGTTTCGCGGAACGATACCACCTTCACTGGATAATCTGCATTTGTGTGTGATACTCACAAACGCGCTCGACAATGCCGCTGAAGCCTGCAGCAAGCTGTCCTCTAATGGAACTATCTCTGTAACAGCGCAGGAGCATCAGGGATATTTTGTGATGACCATTACAAATCCCACCGCAGACGACCGCGTATATTCTGATATCCCAGCCACCTCCAAAGCAGACAGCGAACACCACGGCATGGGTTTAATTAACATCCGAAATATAGTCGAAACATACAACGGACAGATGCATATCAACTGTGAAGATCATTTATTCGAGCTTTCCGTGACCTTAAAAATGAAAACATAATAAAATTATCAAAGACCTCTGTACCCGACAACGCTCGGAAATACGGAGGTCTGTTTTGATTCGTTCCGATTTTGACGCCGCTTGTCCGTTTTCCGTTGACCTGACCCACAAAACGATTTATAATAAAAAATAATACATAAACGGAGGCGCTTATGGAAAACACAAAATCAAAAAAGGCATATCTCACCGCTCTTGACGAGTACATCAACAAGGTGTATATACTGGTACTGCTGCTTGTACCCGGTGCCTGTCAGTGCGCAGGTCTTGCTTACACATTCGAGAAATTTATGGGCTGGCTTCCGAGCGTCAGCTGGACTGCTCTGGTCATTTTTGATGTCACCTGCCTTATCTATCTTGTGACAGGAATAATCCTTATCAAAACGGGCTTCAAGGATGGTCTGGTAAGAAAGAGCAGCCTGAGGATAGGCAAGGTGTTCCTTGTGCTTATCATGCTGATACAGTTCAACTTCATTCTGTATATGATACCCGCAACGGATTTCTGGGGATTTGCGTTCTTCTTTGTTATCCTCACATCCTTCTTCCTTGATTTCAAGATGGTAGCCGTTGCTTCTGCTGAGATCGCAGGCTCGCTGGTAGTTGCCTGGTTCATTTACGGGGAGATCCACCTGCCTGCCAAGGGCGAGCATTTCATGGTGAATTTCCTTGACAGAATAATATGCGTTGCACTTTCGCTTCCTACTGTCGTGCTGCTTACATACCTTATTGGAAGATTTCTGGTCAATGCAAAGAAAGACGAGATGGAGCGCAACACCGAGAGGACTCAGAGCGTTCTGAGCTCTGTACAGAAGCTTTCCGAAAACCTTGCATCTGCAAGCACTACACTGTCAGAAATTGCCGCAAACGAGGGAGTATCCGCTGAAAAGCTGACCGACACAAGCTCACAGCTCATGCAGAGCAGCAATATGCTCAGCCGCAAGACAGAGGAGAGCCTTTCAAATCTCGACGAGCTGAACAGATGGGAAGCAGCAGTTTCCGCCAATGTTGAAAAGGTTGAAACGGCCTCGGTAAGCCTGCTCGAAAAATCCAAAGACAACGAGATCCTGCTTGGCAATCTCCGCACTGTAAACGGCGAGGTAACTCAGGCTATGGCAGAGACCAACGAGGTTGCCGACAAGCTCTATGCAGCCGTAAAGGAAATAGGACTTACCCTGAAGCTCATCGACGAGATATCAACAAATACGCACATTCTTTCGATAAACGCTTCCATCGAAGCCGCAAGAGTAGGTCAGGCTGGCAAGGGCTTTGCGGTCGTCGCTCAG
>SVMQ01000255.1 GCA_015067375.1 Oscillospiraceae bacterium
GTAAACGTATTCCCGTCGCAGATAGAGTCCGCGCTGCTCAGTGTTGACAACAAGGCTACTAACTACCTGCTCGTTGTTGACAGAGTCAACAACCTTGATACTCTCGAAGTACAGCTTGAGATCCGTGATGATATGTTCACTGACAACATCAAGGATGTCGAGGCATATAAGAAGAAGCTCAAGTCCGCTATCGATTCTGCTATTGGCGTAGGTGTATCCATCAAGCTGCTTGAGCCTAAGTCCCTCGCACGTTCTATGGGCAAGGCTACACGCTGCATCGACAATCGTAAGATCAAGAACAAGTTCACAAAGTAATGGAGGTATAACAATGCTCAATCAGATTTCCGTATTTGTAGAGAACAAGACAGGCAGACTGGCTTCCGTTATGAAGATACTGACCGACAACAATATCGATATCCGTGCCATGACGATCGCGGATACGACCGATTTCGGCATCGTTAGATTCGTTGTAAAGGATCATGAGAAAGCGCTCAAGATACTCAAAGAGAACGATTGTACCGCTAATGCTACAAAGGTAGTTGCGTTCAGCGTTCCAGACCAGCCGGGCGGAATGTATTCCGTTATCGACGCATTCGAGAATGCAGGCATCAACATCGAATACTGCTACTCCCTTGTTACCAACAAGGAGGGCAGAGCAAGCGTTGCAGTACGCGTTGATAATAACGACAAGGCGCTTGAAGTTCTCGACGCAAAGGGTATCAAGCTTATAAGTGAAGCTGATATCGGCTGATCCTTAAAGGAATAGCGCGATTTTTTGCTAGACGCATATTTTTGAAACACAGCCGCTTCTGATCGAGGTCAGAGGCGGCTTTTGTATTGCATCGGAGCAATGACACGGTCAGCGCTCATTGCTGTTAGCGTGTAGCTTCTTTTTTTTACCGAAAACGCGGCGGCAGTATTCGTCTGTAGCAGAAAATACCTGTGGCGACAGTATGAATAGCGCCGTCAGATTCGGAAGCGCCATAAGTCCGTTTACAAGGTCGCATACGCCCCACACTGCTGAAAAGTCAAGCGCAGCCCCCGATATCGTTGACAGTATAAACAGTACCCTGAACGGCTTTTCGGCACGCTTTCCGAATATATACACAGCTGCCTGCGAGCCGAAGCAGCTCCAGCCTATTATGGTCGAGAACGCAAACAGCACGACCGACACAGCAAGCAGCTTTCCCGCGGCACTTCCGAATGTCTGTGAGAATGCGTATGTCGCAAGCTCCGAGCCTGTTACCTCGTTGATCTCAACTCGTTCTATCAGTGGAATAGTCTTTGCGCTGTCGAGGAATATAGGTTTTCCGTCCGCGTCTGTGGACTGGATGCCTGTTACGGTCATAATGTTGGAAAAGGTCATGCTGCCATCTGATACAGCGTATTCAAAGCTTGTTGCGTACATGGTGCGGAATTGCTGTGATTCTCCTTGTCCTGCTTCAAGACATGGCGCACCGTCTGTGATGATGGATTCGGAGGAGGTAAGTAGGAAATACTGTGGTTGTGTGGAGATGCGTGAGAACGCCTGTTCAGCAGTCGGGGCAGTACATGGGCTTGCAAGAAGTATCACAGCGGTCAGCGAACACATTATAATAGTATCGAAGAACACCTCGAAAATGCTCCACATTCCCTGTATGCAGGGGTCTTTTATATCCGATGCGGCATGCGCGGCGACGGATGTGCCAAGACCTGCTTCGTTAGAGAAAACCCCCCGCCTGAAGCCCATGCTGACCGCCTGCTTGATGATGTGGCCGCTAATGCCGCCGCTTACCGCATCTATCCCGAACGCGCCCTCGAATATTGCTCCGAATACGTCAGGAAGTCGTGCAATATTGGCTGTCATTATCCATAGCGCACCTATAATATAAAAGCAGGACATCAGCGGAACGATCTTTGCGGACATAGCTCCCACGCGCTTTACACCGCCGCATATTACCAGAGTGACGATGACTGCCAGCGCAGCGCCTGTTACTAATGGAGGTACACTGAAATTTGCGCACAGTGCCGCTGCCGCAGAGTTTGATTGTGCGAGATTTCCCATTCCGAATGCTGAAAGCACACACAGTGCTGCAAATATACAAGCAAGTGGCTTTGCAAGCGGACGTGCGCGTGTGTGTTCAAGACCGTAACGTATGTAATACATCGCACCGCCGCGCCATTCGCCGTCTTTTGTCCGCTGACGGTAACGTATACCGAGCAGGTTTTCAGCGTAACCTGTCATCATGCCGAATAGCGCAGACACCCACATCCAGAATACTGCGCCTGCACCTCCTGCTGCCAGTGCGGCAGAAACGCCTGTGATGTTGCCTGTGCCGAGCGTTGCGGCAAGCGCTGATGACATCGCCTGAAACTGGCTGACTGAGTGGCGGTCGGTATCGTTGCAGCTATGGCGTGAGAGTATGGTCTGTTTTAGACAATGTAACGGGTGACGAAGCTGGAAAAATCCTGTTCCGACACTGAAAAATACCCCTGCTGACATCATGAATACCAGCATCGGCGTACCCCATAATATAGAGTTTAAATTTGTGATGATGTTCATTAAAAATCTCCGTATGTAAACTAATATAAGCAATGAGCTAAATAACCTAATAAACAAGGCTGATTTTTTTGTGCAAAAGTAACAGAAGGGTTTCAGTTAGGCCGCACCGATCATTTTCGGCCAAATGACGAAATTGCAAAAAAGGATTGAAATTATTTTGCCATGTGTGGTATAGTTTTCTTGCAATCATTTTCCGAGAGGTAAGAAAAATGTCGATACGCACAAAGGTGATACTGGCTGACGACCTGTGTCCATGTTTTGATGTCAAAGAATTGTCGCGCTGCGGTTGTGATGTGATCGTAGCAGCAACAAACAAAGAAACTGTGGAGCTGTCTGCTTCGCATTGCCCTGATCTGATCCTGATAAATCATGATGCACCCGATATCGATGCGCGTGAACTTCTGGAGCTGCTGCGCAGCCGCTCTGATATCCCTGTGATAGTGCTATGTTCAGATATACCGATGTGCGGTGAAGCTATGCTTTCATCGGGAATGGTCGATTTCATTGTTTCGCCCTTTAATGTCAGTGAGCTGCAGATGCGTATCAGGTTCATGCTGAGATATCACCTGATATGCAGCACCTGTGGTGAGACGCGTGAAGGCAGACTGAGCGTGGGTGAGATCCTTGTGGATTATGACAAGCACTGTGTTATGCTTAACGGCAGCGATGCGGGACTGACCCTGAATGAATACAAGATGGTCGCTCTGCTTGCCAAAAACAAGGATGTTGTGATACCATACGAGGATATATTGCGTGAGCTGTGGGGGCCGAACTGGTCGGGTGACAAGCAGGTGCTCAGGGTGCATATGTCAAATATACGCAGAAAGCTTGAAACTAATACATCTTTTCCAGATCGGAAGA
>SVMQ01000009.1 GCA_015067375.1 Oscillospiraceae bacterium
CTGATGGTTGCTAAAAACGACCTTGCGCATATCGGTCTTTCAGAGCAGATAAAGGAGCACAGCTTCACGCGCGAGTATGAGGCGGTAGTATGCGGCGCTGTCAAAGAGGACGGCAAGGTGGACGCTCCCATAGGCAGAAGCAAGAACGACCGCAAAAAGATGTGCGTTACGCTTGAAAACTCACGCGAGGCTGTGACGCACTATTTCGTGATACAGCGCTACGCAGGCTACACGCACCTGCGTGTCCGCCTTGAAACAGGCAGGACGCATCAGATACGCGTACACATGGCTTACAAGGGCAATCCCGTTGCAGGTGACGAAGTGTACGGAAATGGCAAGCCGAAGTGGCTGGAGGGTCAGTGCCTGCACGCACGCAAGATAGGCTTTGTTCATCCGCGTACGGGTGAGTATATGGAGTTCACAAGTGAGCTGCCCGAGTATTTCGTGAAGTTCCTGAAAACAATAGGAGATTGACATGGATTTCAGCAAGGTAATTATAATGACCGACCTTGACGGCACGCTGCTGACCGATGACAAGCAGATATTGCCGCATGACATGGCGGCAATTCAGCGTTTTGTCGCGGGCGGCGGTACATTTACTGTTGCCACGGGTCGCGGCTGTGGAATGTCAAGGAGCATTGTAAACAAGCTTGGCATCGACATCCCTGCCGTTGTGTTCAATGGTGCGGCGGTGTACGATTTCAAGGCGGAGAAGTTCGTGTGGCAGTGCGAGATAGGCGCTCACGCGAGGGACTACATCCGCAGACTCAGCGAGCAATTCCCCGACCTCGGCATAGAAGTGCTGCATGAGCAGACTATATACACTCCTTTCATCAATCAGACGGAGCTTGACCATCTTGCGCTTGAGGGCATCGAGCCACATCCGTGCACGATAGATGAGCTTCCCGAAAAGGGTTGGCTGAAAGTGCTGCTGGCACACGAGCCTGAGCGCATGGACGAGATACAGCGCTGGATAGAGGCTTCGGATATGCAGCAGGCGCAGTGGGTGCGCAGCGCGCCTGTTTATTACGAGTGCCTGCCCGAGGGCGTTGACAAGTCGATGGGCTTCAAGCAGCTTATCAGGATACTCGGCGCAGAGGATAAATTCAAGGTCGCTTCGGGCGATTATATGAATGACCTCGCCATGATACAGAAGGCTGACCTCGGTGTTGCGGTGGCTTCCGCACAGGAGGCGGTAAAGGCTGCGGCAGATCTTGTGGTGTGCGACAACAACAGCGGCGCTATGGCGGAGATAATTGAGTATATTGAGAGGTTATGATGAAATTACCGAAATATATGCGTATACAGGGCAGAGAGATAGCTTATCGTACACAAAAGCCTGTAGGAGTTTTTATTCTCAACTGGCGCAGGGTACGTGATGGGGTGTACTCGCCCGAGGATGTGAAGATATATGAGGAAACACACCAGTGGTTTCTTGATAATCTCCCTGAGCCGCCTTTTTACGGAAACAACAATGAAAATCCACAAGGTGCGGTAACATGGTTTAAAACTGACAGCAGCGCTGAAATGCTGGAGCATATACAACCGCTTATCGATCTGCTTGATAAGTATGCTATTCCTTATGATATCGTGTACAGCAATCATGTTGGTAAGATAATTTACGAGGATGATTATCAGGTTGGCGTATTTGATTGCGATTAAGCGCAGTAATCTTGTACAGTATAGATATTGACTATTTGTTGGATATGCTGTATAATAAATCTGGAACAATAATCGGGCGACCGATCTAACAAAACACAGGAGGTCTATGATGGACACACAACTGAAAAAGCAGCTTGAAATTGCTGCAACAAAGGTCAGAATGGGCGTAATCGAGGGTGTTTACAACGCTAAGGCAGGACATCCCGGAGGCTCTCTTTCTGTTGCCGACACACTGACATATCTGTATATGAACAGAATGAACGTTGATCCCGCAAATCCCGAGATGGCAGACCGCGACAGACTTGTACTGTCCAAGGGTCACACAGCACCCGCGCTGTATGCCTGCCTTGCACACAGAGGTTTCTTCCCCGTTGAGGAGCTTAAGACTCTGCGTAAGATCGACTCCAGACTTCAGGGTCACCCCGTCAAGGGCAAGGTTCCCGGCGTTGATATGAGCACAGGCTCGCTCGGTCAGGGCATCTCTGCTGCCTGCGGTATGGCGCTTTCGGGCAAGATCTCCTCTGACACCTACAAGGTATACGCTGTCCTCGGTGACGGTGAGATACAGGAGGGTCAGGTATGGGAGGCTGCAATGTTTGCGGCTCACTACCAGCTTGATAACCTCGTTGCTGTTGTGGATAACAACGGTCTGCAGATCGACGGTAAGATCGGTGATGTTATGAGTCCCTATCCCATCGACGAGAAGTTCGCTGCATTCGGCTGGCACGTTATCTGCATCAACGGTCACGACTTTGACGAGATCGAAAAGGCATTCGACGAGGCTGAAACAGTGCTTAACAAGCCCACAGTCATCATTCAGCGCTCCACAAAGGGCAAGGGTGTTTCCTTTATGGAGAACCAGTGCGGCTGGCACGGCAAGGCTCCCAACGACGAGGAGTACGCAAAGGCTATGGACGAGCTGAAGGCTCACCTCGCTTCTCTGGAATAATAGTCAGCCCACATAGTGTGCAGCGTCTTTTTGGTAAAAACCGCCGCATACGGCGTTAAAAATCCTTGAAATACACAAAGTATTACTGCGGATTTTTGCCTTGTCTGCAACGGTTTTTCCTCAAAAATCCTTCTCCACCCTATGTGTTCTGCCTCTTATCTATTTGACAATCTGATTGAAAGGATATTAATATATTATGGAAAAGAAAGCAACCCGTGACAGCTACGGCGAAGCTCTGGTAATGCTCGCTGAAAAGCGCCCCGACTTAGTAGTACTCGACGCTGACCTTGCTGCCGCAACAAAAACAGGTACATTCAAGGCTGCATATCCCGATCGTTTCTTCGACTGCGGTATTGCAGAGGCTAATATGATGGGCGTTGCTGCAGGTATCGCAACAACAGGCAAGCTTGTTTTCGCAAGCTCCTTTGCTATGTTTGCTGCCGGCAGAGCATTCGAGATCGTAAGAAACAGCATCGGCTATCCCCACATCAACGTAAAGATCGGCGCAACTCACGCAGGTATCTCCGTAGGTGAGGACGGCGCTTCCCACCAGTGCAACGAGGATATCGCGCTGATGCGCACCATCCCCGGCATGACAGTCATCAACCCTGCCGATGATGTAGAGGCTAAGGCTGCCGTACTGGCAATGGCTGACTATGTTGGCCCCACATACATGAGATTTGGTCGTCTTGCTGCTCCCATATTCAATGACGCTGCAACCTACAAGTTCGAGGTAGGCAAGGGCATCCAGCTCAAGGACGGCAAGGACATCACTATCGTTGCAACAGGTCTGATGGTAGCAGAGGCTATTGAGGCAGGCAAGGCTCTTGCTGAGCAGGGCATCGACGCTCGCGTTATCAACATCCACACCATCAAGCCTATCGACCGCGATATCATCATCAAGGCTGCCAAGGAAACAGGTAAGATCATTACCGTTGAGGAACACAGTGTTATCGGCGGTCTCGGCTCGGCTGTTGCAGACGTGGTTACAGAGGAGTGTCCCGTACCCGTTATCAAGATCGGCGTAAAGGACGTATTCGGTCACAGCGGCCCTGCAGTTGCACTGCTCAAGGAGTTCGGTCTGTGTGCTGACAACATCGTGGCTACTGCTAAGGCAGCGCTGGGTAAGTAATTAAAGGCAAGATTAATTAAGGCTGTGCATACAAGATGCGCAGCCTGTTTTTTTGAGTAATTATTTCGGATATCCGTATATGAAAAGTTATATATAGTATAAATACAGGCACACGGGTTGTATCGTGCGCCTAAATTTTACTTATCTACACTTGATATATTACAGTATTTGTTTTCAAGAAAATAGTATAGATTGCATTAATCAGGATACTTATGTGCCCCAATAATAATGAACGTTATAAAGAAGATCAAACTCATCGGAGGTGTATGTTCTGCCATAACGAATTACGCTTTCGATACAATCACTGTCAAAAGCATCTTCATATATTGTATATACACTGTTAGGAATGGTCACGGATTTTAGTTTTGTACAATCACAAAAAGCAAACATAGTTATTTCAGTGACACCGTCTGGAATTATATAGCTTTCACTATCTTTGGCGCTGGGATAACCTTCTATTGATTTACCGTCTTTAGTGAATAACACGCCATCGATGGATTTGTAATGCTTGTTGTTTTTCGATACATTTATTTCAGCGAGAGAAGCGCAGTGACCTACAATACCTGATATTTCCGTAACCCCAGCTGGTATTGTAATTGATGTTATATTAGTTCCTTTAATAGCAGATATATCAAAACTGGTTAGAGATTCAGGTAAATCTATCTCTGTAATTTTCGAGCAACCCGAAAATACATGATTATTTATTATAGTAATTTTATCTGAGAGAGTAACGGATGCTAATTGCGTACAGTTGGAAAAAGCAGCAGAATAAATTACAGTAACGTTATTTGGAATTTTGATAGATGTAAGACTTCTGCAGTTTTTAAATGCATACATGCCAATTTCGGTCACACTGTCAGGTATTTCAATAGATTTAAGGTTTATGCAATTAGCGAATGTCCAGTCATCAATGATTTTTAACGTATCTGGCAGAACTACCGAGGTGACTAAGGCATCGCCGGCAACTTTTGTCGCGACACCACCCTCACGCACCCAGGTGTAAGAGTTGATAAAAACTGCGTAATTAATATTTCCGCTTTGCCCTATTTCGATTACAGGTAAACCATCAATCTTATCTGGGATAACGACGGTCATATCTGTACCGATATATTTTGTGATCTTAATTCCGCCTTCGATCTCTTTATATTTAAAATCACTTGCAGGGTTTGGCATTTCAACATTTTTGGATACATAACTTTTCTTTATATATTTATTGTTGCTTAATCTATAGTATCCAGTATTAGTATAGCCTATTACTGTAAGAGCATCTCCTGTGCTTACAGTACCAACATTTTTGCTATCAGATAGGGCTTTATTGAGCAGATTGGCACTGCGATTTGCGTAAAGAGTTTTCGGAGCCTTATATTTGAAAGTTGTCCATGTAGTACGCTTAGTATTTAGATATTTCTTTGCTGCATAAGTGCCATCTTTCAGCTCATAATAGTACTTTGTTTCAGAAACAACAGTAACCTTGTCGCCTGCATAAAGCGTCGCGACTTTTATATGTCCTTTGAACGGAGTATCATAAGTATAGCACTTTTTTTGAGCATACATGGTTTCTTGCGCCGTAGAAGTTGCAGCATATACAGGTTTTATATATGCTGATGATGGAATCAAAAAAGATGCTACCACTAAGAATGCCATAAGTAAATTCCTGATTTTTATCATAATAATATCATTCCTTTCATTTACATAATAGTTCTGACAGATTAAATTGTGTTATTAAAAGACATTGTCTTTGTAACTACAACTAAATCATATTTTTATTATACCACGTTTTGTTGTGTTTGTCAATACCACAAACTGTTGTGTGCCATAATATTAGTATTAAGTATTATGGAGGCGATGAGGTGTACAGGCGGATAAGAGATCTCAGAGAGGACAGCGACATGACGCAGAAGCAGGTCGCACAGAAGCTTTGTTGTTCACAACAGGCTTACAGCAACTACGAGCTTGGTCTGCGCGATATCCCGACCGAGATACTTATCGCTCTTGCGAAGCTGTATAATACTACATCGGATTATATTTTGGAGCTATCCGATAAGCGTGACAGATGAAAAACACAGCGTTAGCCGACGCTACCGTGTACAAAGAACGCCCCAGATCACGCATATCTGGCATCATAACAAACTGACACAGCACGCTGTGTCCCTACCCCTCACATTCTCCATTCCACAAAAATATCCCCCTCAGACGAGGGGGATATAATTTTATTTTTAGATAAGTCCCGACATGAGCTTCTTTTCCATTTCGCCCTGATCGGTGCAGTATTCAAGCGCTGTTTCATAGGAGATAGAGCCGCTCTGATACAGCTTTGCAAGGCTGGTGTTGAGCGTGGACATACCCATGGAGGTGCTTGCCTGCATGATGGTCTCCATCTGCGGTATCTTGTTGGAGCGGATGAGGTTCTTGATAGCGTCTGTGCCGATCATTACCTCTACAGCTGCAACTCTGTTCTTGCCGTCGTTTGTGGGAACGAGCGACTGTGCCACGATACCCTGTATCATGTTTGCAAGCTGAGAGCGTGTCTGATCCTGCGCGTGGATGGGGCAGGCGTCGATGATACGGTCGATGGTCTGTGCAGCACTGGATGTATGCAGTGTGCCGAATACCAGATGTCCCGTTTCTGCTGCTGTCATAGCAAGGGAGATGGTCTCGTAGTCACGCATCTCACCGATGAGGATAACATCGGGATCCTCACGCAGCGCACTTCTCAGCGCGTCAGCGAAGCTCGTTACATCTCTGCCAAGCTCGCGCTGGTGGATGGTAGCCTTCTGCTGGGTGTATCTGTACTCGATAGGATCTTCGATAGTGATGATGTGGCAGGCACGGGTCTTGTTTATGTACTCTACCATAGCGGCGAGGGTGGTGGACTTACCTGCACCTGTGGGGCCTGTTACCAGCACAAGACCGCGGCGCTTCTTTGCGAAGTCGAGCAGTACGCGGGGCATCTTCAGCTCGTCGAGCGTGGGTATCTCGGCATTCAGCAGACGGATACAAGCTGCAAGCTTTCCGCTCTGACGGAACACGTTGACACGCTGTCTTGCGCCGTTTTTCAGCTCAAAGCTGAAGTCGATGTCCTTGCCCTCTGTCAGCATCTTTTCCTGCTCAGCAGAGAGGATAGAGAGGATAGTGCGGTTTACCACCTGATCGCTCAGCTCGGTGTACTTGCGAAGCTCGCCGTTTACACGCACTACAGTGGGAGCGCCGACGGTGAGGTGGATATCGGAGGCATTCATTTCTCTTGCCTGCATTATAAACTCTTCAAATGTCATATATAAAGTCCGTCCTTTCGTGAGATAACAGAATTACTTGATCTTGAACTGGATGCCGCTTGCGGAGAAATACACCTCGTCGCAGGTGTTTGCGATACGCTGGTTTACGTTGCCGAGTATCTCTCTGAACAGCGCCTGTGCGTGATTTTCGGGAGTAACGGAGAAGCCTGTTTCAAGCGTGATGATTATCATACTGCCCTTCTTTTCCTGAATGCAGTTCATCATATCCGTAACATCGGAAATGACGCGCTTTTCGATCTCCTTGCGCATATCCTCGCCCATGCTCTCGATATCGGGACACATCTCGTCGATGATGCGCGAAGTATAGGAGCTGAGGCTGTCGAAGATAACGAACTTGTGGTCGGTGAAGAAGTCCACGGGCTTTGAATAGGCGCCTGTTGCGATGTCCCATTCAACACCGTGCTTTTCGTTGCCGTACTTGATGCGCTGCATGGTGTCGGCATCTACTGCTTCTCCGACGCGCAGATACAGCACATAGTCACAAGCAGCGAACTGTGTAACAGCCCAGCGTGATTTTCCGCTTGCCGCGCCGCCTGTGATCAGGATGTTATTAGCCATAATGATGACATTCCTTTCGTTGATTTATTTATGCCGATTGGTATAGTGCTTTAATATAATAGAGTGATTATAGTAATAGTATACCACTTTTAACCCTGATTGTAAATAGTTTTTGTGCATTAATTTAATACCTGCTTTTTGGAACAAACTACAAAAAAGCGCACCATCGTTTATCAATGGTGCGCTATCTTTCATGCAAGCTCCTTGCGGATGAGTGTTATCATGATGGAGGTGTTGAGGTCGATCGCGTCCTCAGGGTAGATATCCTTGATGTAGCCGCGCCAATAAGTGTTTTTGAACTCGCGTATGATATCATTGTCGTTTGTGCCGCTCTTTATCATGTCAGCGATAGATCCTGCGGCAGATTTTGCACTCTGCTTGCAGCTGCTGAGGAAGAACATGGTCTGCTCCTTGCTGAGCAAGCCAAGATGCGGTGCAAGCAGGTTTTCTATCTTAAGGCTGAGAACCTTGTCTATGGAGCGCAGCGAGTCGTTGTAGCTGACCAGAAACGACGGAACAATGAGCTTTTCACCGTCATAAACGCCGATCGTTTCGGAGGACAGCATTAATGCGTGTTCCTCGCAGTAGTAGCCTATGGAGCATCTTGTGTGTCCGGGGAGATACAGCACCCTGAAGCACATATCGCCTGCTTCGATGATGTCTCCGTCGTCTGCTGTGATATCCACACGCAGCTCGTTTCCGAGGAACTCTCCGTATTCTACACCGCAGCGCTGTGCGCACTTGCGGTCGAGATCCTGCATCACGGCTATCGCGCCCTGACGCTTGAATATCTCAGCGGCATATCTTCCCGCGACCACCTTTGCATCGCTGTAATGACGAAGTATGTATGCACTGCCCAGTGCATGGTCATAGTGCGAATGTGTGAGGAAGATATAGTCCAGCCGTCTGTCGCCCAGCACCTGCTTTATCTTTTCCGCCATTGCAAAGCCTGTGAAGCCGAAGCCTGTGTCATAGAGTATCGCGGTCTTGCCGTCATCTATCAGAAAACCGCTGTCGCCCGGGTTTACTCTTACATCTGTTATTTTAATTCTGTCCATGTGTTCTCCTGTAGAAACTCCCCATAAGCGGCGTGCCGTTTACGGGGAGCGTTTGTATTATGCCTCGTTGATAGCCTTGATAAGAAGCTCTCTGAGCATATCGGGCGAGCAGTTGCCCTTGAGCTGCTTCATGCACTTTCCGAAAAGTGCCATCAGCGCCTTTTCCTTACCGCTCTTGTAGTCGTTTACGGAGCGTGTGTCCTCTGCAACTACTGCCTTGATAACAGCCTCGATAGCGCCTGTATCGTTGGATACGATGAAGTTGTTATCCTTAGCGTACTGCTCGATATCAGCGATCTCCTCGTCGAACATCGTGTTAAGTATCTTCTTTGCATTGCCGCGCTGTACCTTGCCGTCAAGCACCAGCTTGATGAGCTTGCCGAGCGCCTTGCCGTCGATGGTGAGATCGTCAGCGATCATCTGACGCTTGTTGAGGATGTTGGAGCAATCCGAGATGAGCCAGTTTGCAACCTCCTTGGGCTGTCCGCACTCGTCGCACGCAGCCTCGAAGCAGTCACAGAATGCTCTGCTCTGTGTGAGCTGCTCAGCGTCGTATTCAGTAAGACCAAGCTCGCTGATGTAGCGCGCCTTCTTTACTTCGGGAAGCTCGGGGAGCGAAGCCTTGATGCGGTCGAACCACTCGTCGTCGATAACGATGGGCATGATGTTGGGGTCGGGGAAGTAGCGGTAGTCGCCTGCTGTTTCCTTGTTACGCATAGCGTAGCTCTTGCCCTTGATGTCATCCCAGCGGCGTGTTTCCTGTACAAGCTCCTCTGTGCCGTTTTCGAGAGCGTCGATGTGGCGTGCGGTCTCGTACTCGATAGCGCGTGTTATAGCGGAGATGGAGTTCATGTTCTTCATCTCGGTACGCACACCGAGCTTGTCGCTGCCCTCCTCGCGCACGGAGAGGTTAACGTCGCAGCGCATAGAGCCCTGTTCCATACGGCAGCCTGATACCTTTGCAAAGCGCAGACGAGAACGCAGCTGCTCGAGGTATGCGACTACCTCCTCGGCAGAGGAAAGGTCGGGCTGGGAAACGATCTCGCACAGCGGAACGCTTGTTCTGTTAAAGTCAACGAGGGTAGTGTCTGTCCAGTCGTCGTGGACGAGCTTGCCTGCATCCTCCTCCATGTGTATCTGCTTGATGCGGATGTTCTTCTTGCCCTTGCTTGTTTCGATCGGAACAGTACCGTTGATCGCAACGGGGCTGAACCACTGTGTGGTCTGATAAGAGCAGGGGAGGTCGGGGTAGTAGTAGCTCTTCTTATCGAATGTGGTAACGCGGTTGATGTCGCAGTTGAGCATAAGACCTGCTGTCATGCCGAGGTCAACGACGTGCTTGTTTACGATGGGGAGCATACCGGGCATACCGCAGCAGGCGGGGCAAACGTGGTCGTTCTGCTCGCCGCCGAATTTAGCGGAGCAGGAGCAGAATATCTTTGACTCGGTGGCAAGCTCGATATGAACTTCCAGACCGATGACGGTTTCGTACTTTTTCATATTACTTGTCCTCCTTTTCAAAAGCAGCGGCAGCGTCGAGCAGTGCCTGCTCGGAGAACGCCTTGCCTATCAGCTGAACTCCGCCGACAACTGCAGCAGGAAGTCCTGTGAGGGAAGCGGGAGCGGTGTACAGCGCCTCGTCAAAGGAGAGGTACTTGTTCGCCTTTACATCATCCATCGTGTAGGAGGTCTTAGCGCAGGCAGGCATCAGCACTGCATCGTACTCCTTGAATATCTCGGCAAATGCCTCAACGACAACGCGGCGGATGCGCAGGGACTTGTCGTAAACTCTCATGTAATTATCGGTGGACAGTGTTTCGGAGCCGAAGAGGATAATAGTTTTGAGCAGCTCTCCGAATGCCTCTGTACGGCTGTTGGTGTACAGCTCCTCGATGGTCTTGTAGTTGCTTGTGCGGTGGCCATACTTAACGCCGTCGAAGCGGGAAACGTTGTTGCACAGCTCCGCGCTCATGCATACGTTCCATGCTGTCTTTGCGAGAGCAAGGGTGGTATCGTCTATCTCAACGAACTCGATGCCCTGTGCGGACATGACCTCGCGGAACTTTGCAAGCTTTGCCTTTGTTGCGTCATCTGCACTGTCGCAGATGGACTTTGCAACAGCGATCTTCTTTATCTTTGTGAAGTCAGCGCCGTTCTTTACCTGTGCGCACTCAGCCTCGGAAAGGCTCGTGCCGTCCTTGTCGTCGTGACCTGCGATAGCGGAGAGCACCTTGCCACAGTCTGCAGCGTTGTTAGCCATAACGCCCACGGTCTCACCCGAGCAAGCGATAGCGATGGTGCCGTATCTCGAAACAGTGCCGTAGGTGGGCTTGATGTAGGTCTTGCCGCAGAGTGCCGCAGCACGTCTGGGTGTACCGTTGATGTCAAAGCAGAGAGCGGCGGTTGCTTCACCTGCATTGAGCCACTCGGCACACGCATTTGTCAGTGTGCCATCATCCTTTGCGCAAGCGCCGTAGTAGGATGTTTCGCCAAGCAGGTCAACGGAGAACTCTCCAACATTTGCCTTGCCTGCTATATCGTAGCCGGCAGCGGAGAGCTTTGAAATGACCTCCGCGTCAAACAGGCTCATGTATCCTTTAAGCATCATGGAGCCGCCTGTTGTGGGCATATCCTTTGTGAGGAACAGGTCGTCCAGCACTACCGCATTTGCGGAAGCTTTTTCGTTTTTGTTAAGATATATATTCATCGTCATTCGTCCTTTCCGCAATATCAGTCAACAGTGCGGGGTACCTGCCAGTAGCCGTCTGTTGTTTCGGGAGCGCCCTTCTGCAGGTCGTCGCGCTCGAACAGCTTCTTCTCGATGTCCTCGCGTACTACGGTCATGATAGGCATAACGTGTACCATGCGCTCTACCTGCTCTGTGTCCTTTGTGTAGAGTTTGTCTATCTCCTGCTCCTGCTTTGCGAAGAAGGCGAGAAAATCGTCCTTCTGTTCTTCTGTCAGTGAAAGCTGGTTGAGCTTTTCAAGACGTCTTAATACATCTCTGTCCATGAATCTTGTCCTTTCGAAAACACAAATATCGTGAGGCGAACAAAGCGTCAGCCGCAAGTCAGCCATCCAACGGTCAGGCGCAGCTTCACAAACATCGTGTTTGCGCCTGCCGTTGAATAGTTGACACGGTAGATGACATTTTATCGTTTGCCTTAATCTCTTACCTTGATGTGAACTTCTCTGAGCTGCTGCTCTGTTACCTCGCCGGGCGCACCCATCATCAGATCCTGTGCATTGCCGTTGAGCGGGAATGCGATAACATCGCGGATGGTCTCCTCCTCAGCGATCAGCATTATCATTCTGTCTACGCCGGGAGCCATACCTGCATGGGGAGGTGCGCCGAATGTGAACGCTGTATACAGCGCGCCGAACTTCGCCTTTACATCCTCCTCGCCGTAGCCCGCGATCTCGAATGCCTTCTTCATGATCTCGGGATTGTGGTTTCTTACAGCGCCAGAGGACAGCTCGATGCCGTTGCATACGATGTCATACTGGTAAGCGAATATCTCAAGCGGATCCTTGTTAAGCAGCGCGTCCATACCGCCCTGGGGCATGGAGAAGGGGTTGTGAGTGAAGTCGATCTTGCCGGTTTCCTCGTTCAGCTCGTACATGGGGAAGTCTACGATAAAGCAGAAGTCAAAGCGGCTCTCGTCGATGATCTCCATGCGCTTTGCTACCTCAGTTCTGATCTGACCTGCGAACTTGGGTGCATTCACCTTGCTGTCAGCGATGAAGTAGAGGACATCGCCCACCTCGAGTGCGCAGCGCTCTGCAAGCTCTTTTCTCTGTGCGTCGTCAAGGAACTTGTCGATGGGGCCGTTGTACTTGAAGCCGCCGTTCTCGCCCTCTTCTACCTTGAAGTAGCCGAGACCCTTCATGCCTACCTCAGTTGTAGCAAACTCCTCCATGCTCTTGAAGAAGGTCTTGGAGCGGCTTGCCATCTGGGGAACGCGGATGCCTCTTACGCACTTGTTGCAGAAAGGCTTGAACTCGCTGTCAACGAACAGGTCGGACAGCTCAACGATAACGAGGGGGTTGCGCAGGTCGGGCTTATCTGTGCCGTACTTCAGCATGGACTCCTCAAAAGGAATACGTGCGAACGGGGGCTTGGATATCTCCTTGCCTGTGAACTCCTTGAATGTGTTGTAGATAACGGTTTCAGCTACCTCGAATACATCCTCCTGCTCAGCGAATGCCATCTCAAAGTCGAGCTGGTAGAACTCGCCGGGGGAGCGATCCTGTCTTGCGTCCTCGTCGCGGAAGCAGGGCGCGATCTGGAAGTAGCGGTCGAAGCCGCTTGTCATCAGCAGCTGCTTGAACTGCTGAGGAGCCTGAGGCAGAGCGTAGAACTTGCCCTTGTGCTTTCTGCTGGGAACGAGGTAGTCACGCGCGCCCTCGGGGGAGGAAGCTGTGAGGATAGGCGTCTGGATCTCAAGGAAGCCGAGATCTTCCATCTGACGTCTGAGGAAGCTCAGTATCTTGGAGCGCAGAACTATATTATCGTGGATCTTCTTGTTTCTGAGGTCGAGGTAGCGGTACTTCAATCTCAGATCCTCTCTGGTCTGTGTAGAATTGTCGATCTCGAAGGGCAGACCCTGACAGCAGGGGCCGAGTACAGTGAGAGTATCAGCCTTGACCTCGATAAGACCTGTCAGCAGCTTGGGGTTTACAGTTTCCTCATCTCTGCGTGTAACTGTACCGCTGATCTGGACTACTGTTTCCTTGGAGATGCCGTCAAGCAGGCTGTCGTCGGACAGTACGACCTGTGTCACGCCGTAGTGGTCGCGCAGGTCAACGAAGATAACGCCGCCGTGGTCGCGTACTGTGTCTACCCAGCCCGAGAGCTTGACGCTCTGACCGATGTGTTCTACATTGAGTTCGTTGCAGGTGTGTGTTCTAAGCATAGTTTTTTCTCCTTACCTTAATTAAAATAGTGTGCTTAGTGATCTCGGGGGAAAAACAAAAAAGATGTCATTCGCCCGAACATGGGACGAAAGACATCTTCCGCGATACCACCCAAATTGACCGTTTCCGATCCACTCAATTTCATCTTTACGCAATGTAACGTGCGGTTCTACTGACGCATAAAAGCGCGTTCTTCCGCAAGCTCCGAAGTGTTTTTCATGCAGGCGCATTGCTGTTTCGCACCACACAACAGCTCTCTGGTAACACGTTACCGCACTACTCTCTTCATCACAGCCACTTTTAACTTTTTCAGTATATCACATTTTTTTTGCACTGTCAATAATTTTTTGCAAAAAAAGCGACGAAATACCGCTCTGTATAAAGAAATATATTGCTTTTTTGTACATATTATGCTATATTTATTGAAAGACTATCCACCGCAGGAGGAATTATGAGCGACAAGATATACACACCTCAGAACAAAAACGCACAGCAGTGCGTCAAAAACGTCATGAAATACCTTTCGGATATCACCTATGAAAAGATGGTGACGGGTCAGCATACACAGAGCATGGCACAGGAGGAGCTACACCATATCGAAGCTGTCACGGGAAAGCAGCCTGCGCTGCTCGGGTTTGAGCTGCTGTCATATTCGCCGAATATCAACTATACCGACACTGACGAGGAGTGCATGAAAGAGGTTGCCGATAACTACGGCACGCTGAAACGCGCGTGGGAATGGGCGGATGCAAAGGGACTCATCACCTTTACATGGCACTGGTTCTCTCCGCTGTACGGCAAAAGCAAGTCGTTCTTCACCTGCAACACCGAGTACGACGCTGACAAGGCGGTGACAGAGGGTACGCCCGAAAATGCCGCGCTGCTGTCGGACATGGATGTTATGGCAGGAATACTCCGCCCGTTCTGCGACAGGCAGATACCGATACTGTGGCGGCCGTTCCACGAGGGCGAGGGAACGTGGTTCTGGTGGAGCGCAAAGGGCGCAGACGCGCTTAAAAAGCTGTGGCGCATCATGTATCAGCGTTTTACTGAGGTGCATAAGCTCAACAACCTGATATGGGTGTGGAACTCACCCGCGCCCGAGACCTACCCCGGGGATGATGTGGTGGATATCATCTCACGCGATATGTACCCGCCCGCGCACGAGCATACCAGCCGCAGCGATATGTACGAGGGCCTGATAAAGATAACACAGCAGCCTAAGATAGTGCTGATAGGCGAAACGGGTACAATTCCGTCAGCGCAGGCTGTGCATGACGAAAAAACAGGCTGGGCAGGCTACATGACATGGTCGCACGAATTCTGTCTGTCCGAGGACTACACTACGAATGAGGAGCTTTGCAGGATGTACAACAGTCCATACGCTGTGACAAAGGAAACGCTGCCTGTTCTGTATTGATGTGATAACGACCCCGTGGACATGAGTTCCACGGGGCGTTTTTATGGGAGGTCGATGGTCGCAGTGATTTATCTTATACCGTACTTTTCAATGATATAGTCCATATCCTTGTCGCCTCTGCCTGAGAGATTGATGAGGATAGAGCCGCGCTCCATCTGCTGTGCAAGCTTGATGGCATACGCAACGGCATGGGAGCTTTCGATGGCGGGGATGATGCCCTCCAGCCTTGACAGCTTGAAGAAAGCGTCGATGGTGTCGTCGTCGTTTACAACGTCGTACTTTACCCTGCCGATGTCATGCAGGAATGCGTGCTCAGGGCCAGACGAGGGGTAATCCAGGCCGCTTGCCACCGAGTATACGGGCGCAGGCTCGCCGTTTTCGTCCTTCAGCATGATGCTGTTGAAGCCGTGCATCACACCCTCTGTGCCGTATTTCAGACTGGCTGCGTGGTCACCGAGCTTTTCGCCCCTGCCGAGCGGCTCTACGCCGTATATCTCCACGGGGTCATTGAGGAAGCCTGAGAACATTCCCATTGCATTCGAGCCGCCGCCGACGCAGGCAACCACCGCGTCGGGAAGCTCTCCTGTCATCTCGGTGAACTGCTCGCGCGCTTCTATTCCGACGATGCTTTGGAAATCTCTCACCATCATCGGGAAAGGGTGCGGACCAAGCACTGAGCCGATGCAGTAGATGCAGTCCCTGTATTCTCTGCTGTAAGCGGCAAAGGCGGCATCCACTGCCTCCTTGAGGGTCTGCAGACCATCTGTCACCTCAACGACATTTGCGCCGAGTATCTTCATTCTTGCGACATTGGGAGCCTGCTTTTTGATATCCACAGCGCCCATGTAGATGTCACATTCCAGTCCGAAGTAGGCAGCCGCTGTTGCAAGGGCAACTCCGTGCTGACCTGCGCCTGTTTCAGCGATGACCTTTTTCTTGCCCATGTATTTTGCAAGAAGCGCCTCGCCCATGCAGTGGTTGAGCTTGTGTGCGCCTGTGTGATTGAGATCCTCGCGCTTTGCGTAAAGCTGCACGCGGCCTATGCTGTTGGAGAGTCTTTCGAGATGGGATATCGGAGTTGGACGTCCCTGAAACTCCTTGCGTATCCTGCGAAGCTCGCTGATAAATCTGCCCGATTTGCAGATGGTGTAATATGCGTCGGTTATCTCAGCCATTGCTTTCTGCAGCTCCTCGGGGATATAGCTTCCGCCGTATCTGCCGAAATAGCCGTTCTTGTCGGGGTAGTTTCTGAAATATGTGTCAAAGTTGATTCCGTTGTGTTCCATAGTGTTTTCCTCCATATAAGTCGTTAATGTTGTTTGGTAGTTCGTGTAGAGTTATATGAAGCGTCGCCATCGTTTTGTGAGCAGGAACATATCATTATCCTCCGTATCTGTTATCATTCCTGTCGGGACAAAACAAAAACGCCCCTGACAGAAATATACCATTTCTGTCAAGGACGAATAAAATACTATTATCCGCGGTGCCACCTTGATTCACAGCATGATACTGTGCGCTTGACGGGATACCTGCATATCCCCGACAACTGACGTATGTCCTCACGTCGCAGAATACTCTGTGCATCGCACATTTGACTGCGCCCTCAGCGGTCCATTTGATGACTTGTTTTTCACCTGACTCTCAGCAACGCAGGCTCTCTGTAGAAGCATCATCACCTTTATCTCCGCCTCAACGGTTTTGATATTCGATTTGTTACAGTATATCACCGCCGCGCGGATTTGTCAATAGTTTTTCTGAAATTTTTTTGGAATTTGTTGCTGTGTACTTGACCTGTAATTCAAAAAGGGGTATAATCTTTACAGACAAAACTATCATGGAGGTATTGCTATGAGCGAGCAGATACTGACCTCTGCCGAAAAGGTCACGGCAGGGCAGATACATGAGATACTGGGCGGCGAAGCTCAGTTTGATATAGAGCAGATGCGCGACAGAGCCATCGGCGGCGTTACCTATCATGACACGAGCATAAAGGACAGCGTGTATTTCAATTTCAGCTACAACAGCGTCTACACCAACGGCAACCCCTGCTTTGACAATATGAGTGCGCTTAAAAAGAACGCGCTTTTCGTTGTAACGCGCAAGCCGATAGACGGCTGTCGCTGCTATATCGTGCCTGATGTCAAGGCGGCATATCAGCAGTTTGCGGCGCAGTGGAGAGGTCTTTTTGATGCAAAAGTGGTTGGTGTAACGGGAAGCGTCGGCAAGACCACCACGACGGGCATCATTGCAAACGTGCTTGCACAGCAGTATGTTACAGAAAAGACGAAGGAATCCAAGAATATCCCTACCGCTGTGGCGGACTGCGTGCTGAGATTTGACAGCAGGCTGGAGTATTTCGCGCTGGAGATGGCGTCCTCGCAGCCTGAGCAGATACATAAAAGCTCCATGATGGGACGGCCTGATATCGCGGTCATCACCACGATAGGCACGGCGCATATCGACCTGATGAAAACGCGTCAGAATATCTGTGACACAAAGCTGCAGATACTGGACGGCTCGGCAAAGACAGCGCCGTATGTGCTGAATTTCGACGACGAGTATCTGAGTAAAGTGCAGACCGAGCATCCCATCATCTCCTATGCGATAGACAGCGCTGCAGACTATCGCGCTGAGGATATCGTGATGACCAACGACCGCCTTGAATTTGACATAGTGTATGACGGCGGCAGGTGTCACATCGTTTCGGATATGCACGGCAGGCATAATGTATACAATGCGCTTGCGGCGTTTGCGGTTGGCAAATGGGCAGGTATGCAGGATGAGCTTATCGCACAGGGAATAGCTGAATACCACGCAGACGGCATTCGTCAGAATGTGCTTGACTTTGACGGGGTCACAGTCATCGCGGATTATTTCAGCATCGACACCGCCTCTATGATATCCGCGTTTCAGGCGCTTGACAGCCGCGAGTGCAGCGGCCGAAAGATAGCCGTGCTGGGTCACATCATGCGTATGGGTGAGGAGAGCAGACGTATGCACCACTTCGTTGGTGAACACGTTGTGAAGAACAACATCGACGTCTGCCTGTGTTTTGACGACGACTCCGTATGGATAGCCGAAAAGGTAAACGAGCTTGGCGGAAATGCGATATTCTTCAACAATAACAGATACGAGCTTATCCGCTGGTTAAGGGAGAATGTACAAAAAGGCGACACCGTGCTGTTCAAGGGAGCACAGAAATATTCGCACTTTGAGGACATCATAGAAACGGTATTCGCGTACAAGGATGAGCCTACCGTGCAGGCTGTTTCGGCAGCGGCGATGTGTCTTGATTCGGGGCGCATGGTGTATGCGAAAAATGCAAAGCGCAAGCTGCCTCCGATAAGCCTTACCATGATAATGACGCTGGTGCTGGCGGCGGAGAATACCACTCCCGAGCGAATGATCACGGTGCCTGACCGATGCCTGAGGTATTCGGGCAGCGGCTATGCGAACGTGCTGCTCAAAGCGGGCGAGGTCATCTCTGTGGAGGATCTGATGTATGCCGTGGCGGTGCGCTCCGCTTATGACGCGGCGTGCGTGCTTGCTGACCATATTGGCGGCAGCGAGAAGGCTTTCGTTGATATGATGAATAAAAAGGCGCAGGTGCTTGGCATGAATGACACGCACTTCACCAACTGCTGCGGTGCGCACGAGGATGCGCATTATTCCACCGCGGCAGACCTGCTCAGGCTGTGCGCCTATGCCTATAATAACAAGCTGCTTGACAGGATGCTCAGATGCACTAAGTACACCTGCCGCACCTGTGACAGGCAGTTTGCCACCAGAAACCGCATGATGCTGTCGGGCAGTCCGTACTACTATCCGTATGCTGCAGGAATGAAGATAACCAATTCCGCAAAGGGCAGGCACTGTGCGGCTATGTGCGCGGAAAAGGACGGCAGGAGCGCGCTGTGCATCGTGCTGAAGTCCCCTGACGAGCCGCGCGCAAAGACCTATGACCAGAACACTCCCGATAAACGCTACAGCCTGTCAGACAGCATGAAGCTGCTGGAATATGTATTTAATAATTGAGTTTTATGCATCAATAACGCAAAAAAATACTGTTCAAGTTCAATATCATTATCAACTCTAACAAATTTTCGGGAAAACTATTGCATTTCGTTTGATGAACTAATATAATAGGGATGTGCCGCAAAGGGTATGGTCTGCCCACAGAAAGCGGCGTATGAAGAAAGGATAGATGAACATGAAAAAGATAATTGCATTATTTACAGCGGCAGCTGTTATCACCTGCTTTGCAGGCTGCAGCACAAAGGACGAGGGCACTGCTGACACAGCAGAGGTATCCACTTCCGAGGCGTCTGCACCCGAAGCTGAAAGCACTTCAAAGCCTGCTGAGGATGAAGCTTCTTCCGCTGAAAGCGTCGTAAAGGAGGATATGTCCCTTTCTGAGATGCT
>SVMQ01000010.1 GCA_015067375.1 Oscillospiraceae bacterium
GAAGCCAATCTGCAGAAGCTTGTTTATCGGCTCGCCATCGATAGCCATGGTGTAGATGGAGAAGGTCTCTCCGCCGTCCTCTACGATGAACTGGATTATCATGTTTACTTCCTCACCTTCATAGGTGCATTTGCCCTCACACTGAACGACCTCCATGCCGTCCTCGCTTGTAAAAGCAGTCCACGAGGGTGAGCCTAAAAATGCGTCAAATGCTTCGCCTACGGTCTTGTCGGGGTATGCGGTCAGATGTCCCGACTTAACGCTTGTAACGTTAAGCGCGCCCGAGCATGCACACAGGGATACCGCAACAACAAGAGCCAGACAGATCTGCACGATCTTCATAAACTTCTTTGCTGTTCTTCCGGAATTTGCGCGATGTGCGCAGGTGTCAGATGTTCTGATGTTTGCCATGGTAAATATCCTCCTTTTAATAATTAATGATCAAGATGCCATATTGTATTATACCACCAAACCATATCACTTTGGTATGCTGACAGCATACTTTGCTGTCAGGCTGAAACCGACAATGTAATAAATGTCGATGGATATTCGTATTTAATGATTTGTAATTTATACGTTTTCAATTATAGTTCTGTCCATATAGCTGCCTATCGCGCCGTATATCGCAACGACTCTCAGAGATACATTTCCGCACTTGATGATATCATCCTCTTCAAGCTTCATCGGTGCTTCGAGCTTGTTGCCGTTAAGTCTTGTGATATTGGTGTGGCTGAGGTTCTCTATCATAGGCGTGCCGTTTGCACCCACATACAATCTGCACTGCTGACGCGACATACTACCCTCATCAATAAACAGCTGACAGCCGCGTTCTCTTCCGACAACGATTCCGTTGCTGAGATTTAGCGACCAGTTCTGATTGGGATCGTTCACGTTCTTGATGCTGATCTGCAGGTTTGAGCTGCCGCCCGAGTAATCGTCCTCCATAACATATATGGTTCCGTAATCATCACGATCGCGCTCGTTAGAGTGTGCATTCTGTGTATCTGTAGCAGAGTTTCTCTTCTTTTTGCCTGCGACGCTGACGATTATTATAATTAAAACTATAATAAGTATCAAAGCGCCTGCGCCGATCAGGATATACAGAAGATATTCGTCAAGAAAATCTTCAAGAGAGAATGCCTCGTCCTTGTCGTCATCCTCATCTTCATCTTCGTCGTCTTTATCTTTATCTTTATCCTTGTCTTTATCCTTATCCTCTTCGGACTCGACCGCTTCCACTGTCATATTTTCTGCAGCAGACTCGTTCAGCTCCGCGTCAGTAGGAACATAAGCAGGTAATATGCAATATAATTCTTCTTTTTGGTTGCCGTCCATAACGGTAATGGGTCTCGAAAGACCATCCAACAAATGCTTCGGAACGCTGATCTGCAAGCACATCACATCTTCTGTCCTCAGTTTCTCTATGAGATCGCTCTTATCAGCATTTGCATGAAGATTGACATAAGAGCCTGCAGTCTGATTGGTCAGATAAGTCAGTTCCTTGAGCGGTTCTTTTTGTTCATCGTTGCTTACAGCTACGATGTCAATATTATTATTGTTCTCCTCCAGCGCCTTTGTCAGCTCCTGATCCGTAAAACCTGTCTGAGTATGATCCACTCCGTCGGTTATCACAACGGTGTGATAATAGCAAGGTTTATCATCAGTATACTGAGTTTTGCTTATCGTCTTGAAGATCGCGTCATACAATTTACTTTGCTTGTTGTCAAATTGGATCTTCGTTGTATCATCAAGAGGATTTACTGCTTCACCAAGCAGTATGCTGTTAGTCGTAAAATCGACCAGAGGCTTAGGGTCTTCATCGCCGAAAGTCATTAGTCTTGCAACTTCATTCGACGGCTTTTGCTTGAATGCCTCAAACAAAAAATCAAGCACATCATCTCGCATCTCGGTCGGTATAGACCTAGACACATCAACAAGATAGGTAGTGCAAACGGTAAACCCCCCGTCCGCCAGAGTCAATTTCTGTAAGATGTCAGCTTTTTCACCTGAAACATAGCAGCTCAGGTTTTCAGCATCAAAATCACCCGATATGTATATATAGGCTGTCTGTTCATCAAAATGAACCTGTTTTATCGTATCCTGCATATCAGCAAAGCTGACAACAGCAGTACACAAAACCACACACATCGATACTAAAATAGCCAGAAACCTCTTGGCGAACATAGGGATTACCTCCTGGGAATTAGAATATTGCCGGATCAGTTGCCGCTGAATGCAGTCTTGAGTGCATCATCAGTGTCACGCATTGCCTGAGCAGCTGCTTCGAGCTCCTGAGCAACACCATCGATAACCTGAGGAACATTGTCCTTCAGAATGGGGTACATATCGCCATCAAACTGCTGGATGAAAGCCTGCTGAGCGCCACCTTCCCAACGTGAGCACACGTCGTCGATCTTGCTTCTGATCTGGGCTACCTCCTGTTCGATTGCGTCAAGACGCTGGCGAAGGAATGCCGCACCATCCTCAAGCTCCTGAGGGGTTATCATAATTCTCTCTGCCATTTTCATTCACTCCTTTCGTGTGATAAAAAAGTTATATCGGTCAATACTCCATCTGTGCAAGAGCATCAGCCTCTCTAAAAACCTCATCATACATAGTTGACGCGGTTGATAGATTCTTACTCATATATTCAAACACATGCACATAATCATCAAGATTGTCCAGAAGATCAGACTGAAATCTTTCGAAAAACTGCTTTCCAGCATCGGAATCCCAGTCCTTTCTGAGCTGATCAAACGATGCTTCCAATGTAGTACGCAGCTGTCTTAGTTCCTCGCACTGTTGATTGAGCTTGGTGCTTGCATTATCAAGAGCATCCTTATCTATAAGCAGATCCATATCAAACCTCTTAACGCTTTCTCATGTTTTCGGGAAGCATCTCAGCGACCTTTTTAGCCTCCTCTTGTGCTTCCTCGTTACGTCCTAAGGATTCAAGTATCGATGTGCGCAGCATACGCGGCTCAGCGCGATCGGGCAGCAGTGCAACTACATACTCGATAAGCTCCAGCGCCTTGTCATACTGCTCAAGATCTCTCAGGCACATGATCCTGAGAAGGTAAGCATCAAGGTGTCCCGGTGCTTCAAGCGACTGCTTACGATACTCTCTGATGGCCTCGTTGTACTTCGGCACTGCCTCGTCTGTTCTGCCCAGCATCTTAAGTGCGAGAGGCTCAAAATAGCGTGCAGTTTCCTTGTTGTGTGTGTCCACACCCTTTTCAAGCAGCTGCTGCGAATATTCCAGCACCTTTTCGTACTCTCTCTTTGCAACATGGCAGTTGATCAGCAGGAATATAACATCCTCGTCAAACTCTCCTGCCTTTTCAGAGATAGCCTTTGCCTTGTCAAGCGCTGTGATAGCGGAATCCACATCATCGCGCTCTGCACTGATGCGCGCACGCTCCATATAAACACGGCGGAGAGTATCCTCTTCGATGCCCTCTTCCTTCTCCATCACATCAAGCAGAGCAACTGCTTCGTCGATCTTTCCGCGTGCAATAAGCAGTCCGCTCTTGTCAAACAGGAATCCGGGATCCTTGGGGAACAGTGCCAGTCCTGCATTGAGAGTTTCCTCCGCCTTGTCCAGCTGATTATTCTCCAGCAGGAGCATGAACTTGAGATGATATCCCTCAAAAAGATCAGGGTTTGTCAGGATGGTTTCATCAAGAGCCTGCAGCGCCTCGGGGATATGGTTGCCCTTGATGAGCAGACGTGCCTTTCTGATGCGAACATCAGCACGCATAGCATCACGGGAGATAGCCTTTGAGTAGTTGCGTATCGCAAGATCGAACTCGCCGTTCTCCTCGTGGAGCAGACCCAGACTGAAATACACCTGTGCGTCGTCATAGCCGTTAGAAACAGCCTTGTTGAAGTTTTCGAAACCACCGGCGATATCTCCCTTGAGCAGTGCGATACAGCCGAGATGATAATATGCAAGACCCGATGTGCGGTCTACCTTGAGCGCGTTTTCAAACTGCTTTTGCGCCTCGTCGTATCTTTCGAGATTTGCATAGGCTACGCCCTTGGAAAGATATACCTCGATATTCATGCGATCCAGCTTCTCAGCCTTCTCGTAGTAACCGAGTGCCTCCTCATAACGACCCTGACCCGAGAGCACCTTGCCCTGCATCATATATTCCTGTACGTCGATATTATCCATAATTAACTCCTCTCAGTTTATTGTTATTTGCTTTGCATAAATGTCAGCGCCGTATCAGAACGAACGACCACCGCCGCCGTGACCGCCGCCTGCAAGGCAGGTAAACGGCATTGGTTCACCTATACACGGATTGGATATATTGATATTGATATTGAATTCAAAGCTGGGTAACACGCCCGCAAAGCTTGTATTGATAGTAGTATTCACCATTGGTATCCTCATTTCAGGGAGATCAACAAACGGTTTTCCAACCGCCGAAACGAAATCAGCCATGCTGGGCAAGGATGCCAGATTACCTACTGCTTTCAAAGCTCCGCCTGCTAAAGGATTAGGCATAGGTGTCCCTGTATGAGCAGGTGTGAATGTGCTGATATCAGGAATATTCACTCCGATATCAGGCGGCAATAAGATATTCATATTCGAAAGATCCACGTCAAAAAGCTTTGCGCTGATGCCGTCTACATTGGGAATGCCAAATCTTACTCCTGTGGTGCGTACATTACCGAGCGCTTTCGCAACATTCTTGATATTTCCGATAAGACCCGCCTTGAAATCAAGCGCCTTTCCGATGCTCTCGCTTTTCAGGAAATCACTCGTTATCAGATTTCCTATGCCGACATCCTTCACGATCATCTCTTTGAGTTTTTTCAGCGCTGTAGTGTCAGCCCATAGTTTTTCTCCGTTTTTACCCTTTATCCTGCTATCCCTGTCAGGGAACAAAGTACCGTCAAGTCCGCTCAGGATACGATTGACTCCTATTGCACCCATATTAGACTTACCGCTGCGCAGATCGTCAAGGTCGCCAACGATACCGTTAATACCCTTTATAAAACCATTGAGCTTCTTTGCGGCATCGGGTGTGATCTTTTTGATACCACCAAGATCTGCAATATCACCCAATCCCAAAGAATTAAGTAAAAACTCTTTGGGGTTAAATCTTTTAATAACAGTCTTGAAGCCATTCCAGAATGACGGCTTGCCCTTGACAAATCTTCCCTTGCTGTCTCTGGGCTGACAAAGCGCCTGGAAAGTCTTTTTCAGATTCTTTGCCTTAAACGACTTTCCGAATTTTACAGCTACATCAGCAATATCGACGAGCGTGCATACCGTATCAGTGATCTCTATGGCTACCACCAGACCGTTCGAGAATCTATTCCAGAATTTACTATCAAAGTTTGTCTGCTGAAGCCAATCAGTTATCGAGTCCTGATCCGACCTTATCTTTGACATTCCGTGTTCATTCCGCAACGCATGATCATATGCAGAAACTGAGGTTATCAGATTCGTCACTGCATTGACTGCCGCAATGACTGCTCCTACAGTACCTGCCACAGCAACGATTCCTGCTAAAATACCGCTAACAGGGAAAGATGCGATGACTGTAAGCACAACTGCAACAACAGAAAGTACGGCACCTGTAGCAGAAAGAACTATACCCACAAGCTCCTTGCCACCCTCGCAGTGATACCAATATTTGATATTATCACGAAGCTCGTCAAGCGCTCTTACAGTATCCGCGCCAAGCTTGAACAGATCTCCGATAAGCGGAAGCTCCTCCAGTCCGCACATGAAGCTCGTCCATGCAAGCTCCCAATCTGACGGTTTAAGGTCAGGATATTTTTTAAAGAAGCTCTTCTGATTAGCTTCGATAGTCTTCTTTACGTTATTATCCACACGCTCTGCCGTGTCTTTAAGCTTGTCTATCGCTGTGGATATGCTCGACGCATTTGCACTCTTCTCGTTGATCTTTCTGATCTTCTGATCTACATAATAGCTTGCAGAGCCTGCGCCGCCTTTTATTTCGGCGATCTTGCCCTGAACCTTCCTGCTGAGATCATCACTGTACTGATCCAGCTCTTTTTTCAGATCATTGACCCTTGAAACAGCAGATTTTAAGTCGCTGTAGTCCAATGAAAGCACCATAGAGTATGCTCCTTTCTGAAATCAATTAAAAAATTTTCTTAAACGTTTCTACTACATCACTGACACTCTCCTGAAACTGACGCTGCTTCTCAGCTGCGATCTCTCTTTCAAGACGGCTTATCTCAGCTTTTGCTGCTTCATATTGAGCTTCCTTGTCATTGATATCCTGTTCAGTCTTTGTCAGCGCTTGATTCAGCTCGCTGACAGCCTGTGAGATATCACTGTCGCCCGTACCCTGATCTTGTTTGTTGGCAAATATCTCATAAAGCTCAGCGTCCTTTGCGCTGTAATTAAGGGCTCTGTCCAGCTGATCTATCGATCTTTGCAGGTCAGTGTTTATATCACCGGCATTGTTCGGTGCGACTTTGTTGATCTCTTTAAGAGCATTCTCGATATCCTTTTTGCGCTCCTTAAGTTCTTTGATCTCTCGATAAAGTTCGTCACGCCTGCCGATCCAGTAGCTGCGCTGACTGCGCAATGATGATAAGCTTGCCATATCCGTTCACCTACTTTACGATGTATAATTCTTTGCCAGCGACTCGTCCGTCTTCATATACTCGGCATTGGCATTCGTAAGCGCGTCGCGTATCTCATACATTATATCCGCAATATCCTGAAGGTTGCACTGGACCTGTCTGTAGTCCTCCTTGAATGCGTTGCGGCCATTACCTTTCCAGCAGCTTTCATCGATCACAGCGTCACATATATCGTTAACGCTTTTAACAATGTCCAGAAATTGTCGGATGTAACCCTCGTAAGCGGTTATCGTACTGTCAAAATTGATCGTATCAAGATGATTAACATTTGACATGATCTCAGCTCCTTTCATTCTTCATAAGCTTGATCTTCTCTATGCCGTTTCTTGCATCGTAGCTATAGCCATCGCCAAGAGATATTGCCTTTTTAAAGGGCTTGATGTCGTTAAGCGTGAACTTGTTCGGACCGAACATCTTGACGTCTGCAATGTCATCAAGCAGGAAGTACTGTCCCAGATCACGCGCCAACTTCATCATCTCAGGCGGCGAATACTCTCCGTTGTTATCGATATTGGAGAATATGAAGCACATCTTCAGCTGCTTTGCATCTGCCAGCAGCTTTTTCAGCTTGTCGCTGACAGCCTTAGGCACTACATTCAGCGCATACACCTGTGGGTTTTCGATAACACACAGCAACAGCGGAACATTATCGAACTTCTCGCCTGCTCGCAGCATTTCCAGACGCTCTTCTGCAACGTCATTCATATCATCCAGAATGTACTCCAGCTCCGCACAGTCGATGGTATAACGCTCTACGAAACCGTAGCTTTCATATTCGCTGAGCTGCCTGCTGTAGCCGTCAAGCAGATACGCCTTGCAGTCGAGATCGAATATATGCTGCTGCAGATAGTGCATGATATTGCGCAGGAGATTGCTCTTTCCAAAGCCCTCACGTCCGTAGATACCAACAGAACCAACCTTTGCAAGGTCTATCGTCACAGGCGTGATCTCGCTGTAAGTCAGCGCTACAGGTACGCAAAGATCCTTGAACGACAAACGATTAATGCTCCAGTAATCCGCAGTAAGCACGGCGGGGATAGCGGGAACAGACCTTGCGCGAAGAGTGCCGTACTTTCCTGCGATCCTTGCAATAAAAGCTTTTGCCTGCTCTATGCGCTTTGCCTCTGTGCGTACCGTTTCGGTTTCGTTCTGTTCAACGATACCGTCAAACGGCAGGAACACCTGATACTCATATATGATCTTGTTGATCGAAACAAGTCCTCTGCCCTGAATATCCTTGGGTCTGACAGAGCAGCGATCAAAGATACTGCTGTACTCGGATTTCTCCGTACAGGTAAACGCAAGACGCGTAGCAAAATTGCTGAGGTACTTATAGCTGAGTCCTGTTGTCTGCTTGGCAGTTGCGATCACTGTGATACCGAGCGCATAGCCCTCGCGGCAGATATTCAGCATCGTATCCTCATATTCGTTGAATACTTCTTTGAAAGCAGAAAGGTTATCCACCATGATGACGATACGAGGCATATCCGCATTGCTGTCAGAGGCGATATACGCATCATACGAACTGATACCCATCTTTGAAAAATGCTCTTTTCGCATTGCGATCTCTTCAACTATCATCTTGAAGAAATTCTTGAGCTTTTCATCATCCGCGTCAGTAAGCACATTGCCGACATGGTTGAGCGGCTCGAAGAGCTTCATCACCTTTGAAGCAAAGTCAAGTATGTATACAGCCACCTTGTCGGGGGAGTTATTCTCAGCCAGACCGCGCAGCATAGTCTGCAGCAGCATGGTCTTACCCGTCTGGGCGGCGCCGATTATCATGATGTTGCCGTCTGCAAGATCAACAGATACAACAGGCTGCACCTGATTGCAGGGATCATCGTAAATACCGATATTGATAACAGAGCTTTTTACAGCGCCTGCTCTGAACACATAATCCACAACATCAGGCAGAGGAGGCGGACAGATGCTGGGAAGCCTTGCGATGCACGCATCCTTGCAGCATTTGTCGATATAATCCACCATGGCCTTGAGCTGGGTCAGCTTGGAGCCGTCGCTGGAGCGCTTGAACTTGCGCGAGAATGCAAGCTTGCGCTTTCCTGTGAAAGATACAGTGGAGATAGTGAACTCGCGCATATTACCGTTCTTGTCACTGGTCGCTGAAGCGCCACTGTATGCAGACTGGAAAAGCGTAAATATCTCATTGTTTCCGACCTGCAGATATGCACGACCCGGCTCGCGTATCTCAGCAGCGAGCGGTGATTTCAGCACCTCGTTACTGTCGCTCTTGGTCGCCACTTTAAGGCACAGCTTGAATCTGGAGTTGCTCCAGATCTGCTCGTCCACCTGTCCTGCAGGTTTCTGCGTTGCAAGGATAAGATGTATACCAAGGCTTCGGCCTACACGCGCGGTACTGATAAGCTCTCTCATGAACTCAGGCTGCTCAGCTTTCAACTCCGCAAACTCATCAACGATAAGGATAAGGTGCGGGAGCGGTGTTTCCACAACGCCCTCACGGAACTTTCCGATATACTGGTCGATGTGATTTACCTCATACTGTGCAAACAGCCTTTTGCGCTTTTCAAGCTCGGCACGGATAGCGAGCAGCGAACGGTTTATCTCATGACTGTCGATATCTGTGATCTTTCCGATAAGATGCGGCAGGTTCTCAAACTGGTTCGCCATACCGCCGCCCTTGAAGTCGATTATCACAAAGCCCACCTCATAGGGGTGGAAATTTACAGCAGCCGAAAGGATGTACGACTGCATGATCTCACTCTTACCTGAGCCTGTAGTACCTGCGACAAGTCCGTGAGGACCGTGCGCCTTTTCATGCAGATCAAGTGCGAGCTGCTGACCCTTTACATCAACACCAAGCGGCGCTGCAAGAGAGTGCTGCACATTAGAATTCTTCCAACGCTCCACAAGATTAAGATCCTCGGGAGATATGATGTTGAGCAGCTCAAACAGAGATATATTTGCTGTAAGTCTTGAAGAAAGCGCAATCTTTTCGCAGTATACGGGTGCAAGACGCTCCGTAACGAAACGGATGCTGTCGTCCTTGACCTGTTCACGCACGAACTTGCGCGCAAACTTCTTGTCCTCAGAGAGTCTGAGCGTACCGCCGTCAGCAGACAGCTCAACTATCTCCGTACACTCCTGAGGAAGACTTTCCTTGTACTCTCTGAAATGAACGAAGCAGACGCCCAGCGATGCCGAGGATGCCGCATAGTTAGTCAGAGGATGCGTCTTGATGCCATACTCCTCAAGCACGAACACCACATAATAAGGGCAAGGAACATCGTTGCTGCCCTCAGATACGATCATGCGCCTCTCAGTCATAAGAGAGTAGATGTACTCAAACACATTGTCGCGGCTCTCGTCATCACAGACAATGCCGCGGCAGTCGCCGCCCGACTCGCTGATATGCGGCAGCCACTTTATCCACTCGTATTTTTTCTGCTGATCGCTTGGGATAAGCACGATCATCTGCACTTCCTCATAGCTGTGAGCTACACTTATATTGAGTAGCATACTCTTGAAGAACTCGTACTGCTCGTCGGGAGTGCCTACGACACCGACTGCGCCCGCTTCACGCAAGTGCAGCATAACAGGTGTATTTTTGATGAGTGCATATTCATCACAGATGCTCTTCGGGATGGGGGCAAGCTCGCTCTCTATCTTGACCTTTTCCTCATTACGGCAAGTAACAGGACGCAGGGCAGGTACATCGCCAAGACCAGCGCGCACATTTAGGAAGTCCGCGTCCTTGGGCGAGCGCTCAAACAGTCTGCCAGAGAAGGTCTTTACGAAATCACGCATCATATCAGCCTCGGGGTACATATCGACGAGAGCCTCGCGCTCGCTCTTTTGCTCCGATTCGATCTCGACGCGCTTATTTGCTATGTAATTGGTGTAGTCAGCATTCCACTGCTCGAGATCCTTTTTATAGCGCTTTCTGTTGTAGATAAAGCTTGCAACCGTTGTAAGGATACCGATCGTCATGGACGATATACTGAATATAAGAAACGCAGGATTGCCCGCACTGAGTCCCTCGATCATACCGCTTCGGGTCACCACTGTCACTGCCATCATCGCAAGTGCAGGCGACAGCTGCATGATAAGGTTTTCGCGCGGCTTGTCAGGCTTTTTCGGGGGATCAAGCACTTCGATGGGACTTGTATCCATTGCATACTTCATGCGAGGGCTGCGGTTGAGCTTCGGATACTCAAATGCAGGTGTTTCATTACGCAGAGGCTTGTTGGGTATGTTCTGAACGCGCAGATCGTTTCGTATAGCGGTATACAGCACCTGATTCTTGTAATAGAAGCTGTAGTCCGCGATACCGATGAAGTCCATCTCCTGCACTATCATCTTCTCAAATATTCTGATACCGTTAAGCGTCGCGCTGGTTGGCGCATAGGTAGGGTCAAGTATCAGATTTCCGCTCATTCTGTCGCGGCTGAGCACGATATATTCCGCACCCACATAATTACTGTTCAGCCTTATATGCGCATCAGCGGCATTACCGATAACCATGTGATTAACGCCGCGTACATCTATTACCGTATCGAAATCAACAGCGCCTACGGTAAAATCGTATGAAAAGGACAGCGAAAACAGATGCTCCTTTGACTGTGCTTCATGCACGGTCAGGATGTCACCGTGCCTGATATACATCTCCGCACATTCACTGACAGATTTCGAGCTTATCAGCAGATCAGCATTGCAGCTGATGTGCCACTCAGCGCCGTCGAAAGTCAGTGTAAGGCAGATCGGGATATTGAACAGATCACGCTTTATTCTTACGTCGCACTCCTGCAGATTACCTATCTTAAGACAGGGAGTTTCCTCGGACACATCTACTTCTTTGAAGATATTATTATTGTATACCGTTAATATGAAGCGCTTGCTGTCCATAAGATTACCTCGTTATATTGATGATGCTGCCGTTGCGTATTCCGTATTCACGCAGGGTACGCTCGCCGCGAAGCAGTGTGATGGGCTTTTCCGCTTTAAGATAATACTGATTCATATCATTCTGTTTTTGCGGAAAAAACATCTGAAACAACGCGGAACACAGCTCGTTCGCAGATATATCAAGAGGCACTTCAAGATCATAGCTTGCGCCATATTTCAGCAGATTGACAGTTATAACAGCACTATTCTGATCCATACGCTCTCCTCGATCAAGCTGCACTCACTTCATGTCGTGCGACGATACCGCACAAACAGGCATTTCACGAGCACAGATACTATATTTTTATCATGCATTAATTTACACATTATAATTATTATACTATATTTGCTATTTTATTGTCAAGCATCTTGTGATTTTTTGTGCGTTTTTGCTAAAATAATTACGAATTATTGTCACAGTCATGAAATGCATGCCGCTCTCAAAAACTTGGCATCCCCCTCGCAATTATGATACGAAAGCAAATTATACCCTGTTTCACTAACATTCACCTATTGTATGTTTTTCACAAAAAGCAGGCTGTCACGATCAGCAATGACCTCTTCTGTACCGCAAAGGAGAAGCACCTGTATTCTGCTTGAACTGCCTTGCAAAATACTTTTCATCGTCATAACCGCAGCTTACAGCCACTCCGTAAACGCTCATTGCGGTCGTCAGGAGCAGATAACAGGCTTTCAGCACTCTTGCGTCGATACAGTCCTGATTATAGCTGACTCCAAAGCACTGCTTATACACAGACCGAAAATGACCCTCGCTGCAGCAAAGGCGTTTAGCCGCCTGCGGCATCGTCAGGGCTTTTTCGGGCGCTTTCATCATCTCGCTTCGAATATCCTGCAGAGCGCTGTAGCGCTGCAGCTGCTTTCTGCCTGCAAACGCTTGCATATCATCTTTATTTTGTCGGATCGCGTTATCACAAGCAAGCTCGACAGAACGCTCGCCCAAGCAACGGGTTAACACGACCTGTCTTTCATCATAGCTTCCGCACATCGCATCATGCAGCATTACGCGCACGCGTTCCGAGAACACTCTGCCCTCGCCCTTGCAAAGCACAAGAAAGATATCTCCATCAGCCCTGCCGCAGATCTCATGACCGATACACGCCCGCTTTATTGCAGCTGCTACAGAAGCGATGATATCGTTGCGGTAATTCTCGCCGTAAAGGAACTCACCGTCATCAACAAAACTGAGCTTCACCGCATGAACGGAGCAGCCCTCTTCTGCCGCTTCGGTTATCTGTCTGAATTCACGGAGATTGTAGAACCCTGTCAGAGAATCATACAGCGATGTTTCACGCTGACACTGCTTCAAATAATGTATATCATTCTTCATACGAAGAAATTCCAGCGTATCCGCAACGGTCTTGCTCCAATCGCGGAAGCTGAAATCATAACCCGTCGGATAAGGATACGACATCACTGTATACCCGAAAAGCCTTGTCTGAAAGCATATCGGACTGAAATAGAATATATTCGGGCATTCATTGTCAAACGCAGGAGGAAGCTCTCGGTGTACGAGGTGCGTTACATTCTCCTCTCCTATTTCGCAGCAAAGATATTCCTCACCGACGAAACGCGAATTGCTCCATGCTTTATCCAGGCACAGATACAGCCTGTCCGTTCCATGCAGCAGATAGCGGAATTCCGCCAGCACCGCTGTGTACTCTGCAAGCGTGCGGCACATCGTAAGGCGGCTGGAAAACTGTGCAACGCTGCCCATGATGGTGTGATACTGACCTATACGCTCAGTGCAAAGCTCTGCGGTTAGCTGCTCCTTATTCGCGCCGCAGCCACAGCTGCCGCCATATACCAGCCTGTCATCATCGCGAATTTCATACTTTGTACCAAGCAGGATATTCACCGCATCCACACCCATTCCGCGCCTGTTTCTGCGATACGATGTCAGCAGCGGATAGTGATATATCCTGCCGCCTGTGCAATCGTAGCCCGTGACTGCCACCCTGTCAGGTACAGATATCCCAGCCGCCGCAAACGCATCGCACAGGCCGTATGCCATAAGATCATTCGTGCATATCACTGCCTGAGGCATAGGATATCCGCCGCTGATATAACACCGTGCAAGCTCTTCGCCCGAATCATTCCAAAAGTTGCCGTAATGCAGCTTCTGCTCATCAAACGCGATACCGTGCTTTTCAAAAGCCCTTATGCAGCCGTTTGCTCTCCTGCAAGCCGCGGCGTTATCCTTTGCTCCTGTCAGTATGTCGATATCCGTATAGCCATGCACCTTGATAAGATGCTCTGCCAGCCTTTCCATATCGTTTTCATCATCCGAGGATACGCTTTCAAAGCCCTCGAGCGCTCCACCGATAACGACTGTGGCAAGCTTCGCGGCTCTCAGCTTTTCTACCGCTTCATCGATCACTGATATATCTCTGAAAGCTTCGGCGGTAATAACAGCGCCGTCAAAATGATGCGGCTCGAACAATGTATAGATGATATTCTCATAATTCAGTTGCTCGTCCTCTGCCCAGTGGTTGTAGATATTTGAGTATACCACAACATCTGCATCTGCGGCAAATGCCGCTTCGGCTATTCCACAGAGTATATCTTTCTGCTCGGCATCGTCTGCTCTTGCAGTGATGACCGCTATCCTTTTTCGTGACATGATATCACCCCCACAGCTACAGTATAGCTTATATCAGCGTCAAAGTCAACAGCAAAGGTGCATATTATGTTTAAAAAGTGGACTTTCCGAATATCGGCTATTGATTTTTGCAGCATTAGTTTGTATAATCAGAATAACGAAACCAAACGATATTCAGCATTTAGCTTACGATATCTGTCCTGCAAGCCGCAGGCAGAATGAAAGGAGAAAATATGAAAAAGAAGATACTTGCTTTATTCTGTGCAGCCGCAATGCTGCTTGCATCGGGATGCTCAGGCAACGAGAGCGCCAACAGCGCACAGACATCCGCGACCACATCCGCCACCTCTTCCGCTGTCAGCGAAAGCATCACAGAGGAGGAGATACTGGACAGCCTGAATAACGGCATAGTGATAGACGAGGTGAGCGGAAACGTATATAAGACCGAGCGCAACGCAAATCCCATCTCCAACAGTATATTCTGCGCCGACCCGACAGCTGTGGAGTATGAGGGCAGACTGTATGTCTACGGCACGAATGACACTCAGCAGGCTGAACAGGACACCGTAAACGACTACGACCAGATAAAGTCGCTGGTGGTATTCTCCACTGACGACATGGTGAACTGGATATATCACGGCAGGATAGAAACGGGCGAGATAGCGCCTTGGATAGCAAACTCATGGGCGCCCTCCATCGCTTCACGCGTGGAGGAGGACGGTCTGACGCATTTCTATCTCTACTTCTCCAACAACGGCTCGGGCGTGGGCGTGATAACCTCCACAGACCCCGTTACAGGCTGGACTGACCCTCTCGGCGCTCCGCTTATCTATCAGGGTATGGATGGACTTGAAAACTGCCCTGCACCGTTTGACCCCGGTGTATGCATAGACGAAAACGGAACAGGCTGGCTCTCATTCGGCGGCGGCACACCTGCATCAGGTGCGGCAGTACATACGAATATCCCCAAGGTAGTAAAGCTTGGCGCGGATATGCTGTCCTTTGACAGCGAGTTCGTTTCTATCGACGCGCCTTACTTCTTCGAAGCTAGCGAGCTGAACTATATCGACGGTACATATTACTATACCTACAGCACCGACTGGCAGACGCGCGGCGCGGGCTGGGACTACGAGGGCATATCCGCTCCCCCTACCTGCAGCATGGCTTATCTCACCACAAAAACTCCCCTTGACGCTGACAGCTGGGAGTACAGAGGCGCGTATTTCTATAACTCGGGACAGAATGAAAAGGGCGAGTCTGGTCTGCGCTGGGGCAACAACCACACTCATTTCTGCGAGTATCAGGGTACTAACTACATCCTCCACCACACTCTGCTTTTAGAGGAGCTTATGGGTGGCACAGCAGGCTTCCGCAGCCTGATGGTGGATTACCTGCCGATGGACGCCACTACAGGCGAGATACCCATCACTGCCGCTTCAAGAAAGGGCGTAGCACAGATAAAGCTGCTTGACCCTTATACCGAAAACAGCGGCGCCACGATGTTCACCTCTGCCGATATCGGCTACACACAGGGCGCTCACCCTGCCGCAAAGAGCCTTGCCGACGGCGCATGGATATATGTAAGAGGCGCTGACCTCGGCTACGGCGCTTCCACATTCACGGCTGAAGTCAAGGGCAAGGGACGCATCGAGGTACGTCTTGACGATATCACAAGCGAAGCGGTCGCATTTATCGAATTCGACAACGCCGATTATGCAAAGGTGCGCTCAACGGAATTCAAGCAGTTTGACGGTAGAAATCACAACATCTACTTTGTATTCTCTGGCAAGGATATCGAACTGAAAACATGGCAGTTTACCAAGGGAGAGGACGCGCTCCGTCCCGAGGAGGATATATCCGTCACTGAGACCGAATATGCAACTCTCGTTATCTCTGCACAGGCAGAAAACCCAGGTCCCAGCCCCTCTGCAGTACTTGAAATGACAAAGGACGGCGAATATTCCGTAAAGTCCTCCGCTTTCGCCAAGGAGAGCGAGATGCTGAATCTCGGCTTCATCAATCAGGATAAGGAAGCTACCTACAAGGTATATGTAAAGTCGCTCGGTCTTGAAACAGAAAACGGCATCATAGAGATCCCTGTCGATATCGAGCTTGACCCCACCAGCAACACGAAGAACGGTCTTGAAAACGGCTGGAAGGGTGCTGAGATAGGTTCAGTCATCTATGGCACAGAGGAATGCGGTCTTGTTGCCGCCGAAACAACGATAAGCTGGATAGGCTATCGTATGGCGCTCATTATAAACGGTGAGGAAGTCCCCTATACTTCTGTGACCTATAACCTCACGATAAGCGGTCTTACATTCGAATAACAAAATGCGGCAGGGAATCTACCCTGCCGCTCGTTATTTTCTTTTATGCTCACATATACAGCAAATATTTATCTGTCTTTGAAGATCATACGACAGAAGTTATACAGATGCGGCTTCACGCTGGTGTGGTCGTGATCTGTACCCGACATCTCATGCCATAGATGCTCAGTGTTATTTGCCGTAAGCGTTTCGTGATATGAACTCGGATAAGTGCCGACGACTCCATCGGTATTTGAGGCGCTTATCAGCAGAAGATACGGCGCATCCTGATCAAACTTCATCTCCTCTGCAGTCATCTGCCCCGGATGGTCGGGAGAGCCTGCAACAGCAGTAAGCCCCGGGGCAGGTGCTACCGCACCGATATATCCAAATCGGTCAGGAAGCTGAAAGCCGATAAAGAGAGATTCTCTTCCGCCCATGGAAAAACCAGTGATGGCAGTGTTCTCTCTTCCCTTTGCCACAGAAAAATTGTTTTCGATAAACGGCATAAGGTCAGTCGTCAGATCATTGATGAAATTGTCATAGCACAAGGAATTCTTCAGGTTCATACCATTGCAGGCTGCAAGCTCCTTGCTGCAGAAGATATACGGGCATACTATCACCATCTCCTCAGCCTCGCCGCTTGCATAAAGGTTTGAAAGCATATCGCTGATATCAACTATATCCCTTGCCATCCAATCCTCATTGTCATAATAACCATGCAGGATATACAACACAGGGTACTCCTTGTCCTCTGAATAATTCGGAGGCAGCAGCACATTCACCTTTGTATCTCTTTGCGCGGTGCGGGAAAAATAAGTGTGTTTCTGAAACTCAGAGTATACCGCTCCGCCCTGTGTATCGAAAGCGCCCTCGGGCGGCAGCTCAACTAACATATCCTTATACTTCTCCATATACGATATCTCCTCTTCGATATTTTCAGTCTCCGCAAATGCGGTCGTTGTGTCCGCAACAGCTGCAGATACCTCAGTGTGCTGCATACTCTTTGCAGTGCTGCTTCCTGAGCAACCCGCCAATGCGGCAGAGGCTAATGCCAGCAAAACGGCTGCTGCGTTTTTTGTAGTCATAAGCGCCATCCTCCTGTTTAAATATAACATATTTGCGCAAACATTTCAATCAGTTGCCACCAATAAATATCAACTCTCATAGACCGTGCGCACTTATAGGATCCACGCTTATATACAGGAATTACCCCCAGGCTTCGGCGTGGGGGTATTCCGTCTGCAATTTATAGGAGTTCACTTGAAGCTGTAATTATTTCTTCCTGCTGGCGTACAGCATACCTGCAGCAGCGAATGCCGCACCAACAGCTGCTGCCGCGCCCTCTACACCTGTGTTGGGGTTTCCGCCTTCCACAGGAGCGGTAATATCCACAACAGGCTCCTCAACGGGCGTATCAACAACAGGCGCTTCATCAGATACTGTCAGTGTTTCCAGTGTGATGCCGTGACCCATGAAAGCAAGTCCTGCTATCTCAACGTGCTCTGCATGAGCCTCGGGGATAGTGAAGGTAATGGAAGTGGTATCAGGCTCGATAACGTAAGAGCTTCCGTCCTCGGAGGGTGTAAGCTCTGCAATGCCATCCACCAGCGGCCAGCCCGAATCATTTATCATCGGCTTGATGCACCAGTAGTTGTGACCATCCATATCCGCAAGGGACTGATCTACGGAATAGGTAACGGTAATGTACGCGCCGTCACGCACGCCGATAAATTCTGTCCCGGGAACGGTCTTGCTTGCGCTCCAGAAGATGTTGAGGTCTGTATTAAGATCGTAAGCGGACGCGCTGAATGTGAGAGACGCTGCTGCAAATACACCTGCGGCAATGCCTGTAATAAGCTTTCTGAATTTCATGATATCAGATCCTTTCGTTCGTTTTTTCGGATATTCCGCTATCCTTTCGGTAGTTAAATGATATCACAAATTTTTTCCTGCAAATATCAGAAACGCGCTGTTTTTGTCATGATTTTTCGTTGATTTTCAGCCGATTTCACACAAACTGAGATTAGGCGAAATTTATGACATCAAATGCACGATCGTGATATTTTCACACCGATTTTTGGTGTATCATAAGATCACTGAAACGAACAAAACCAAAACGAAAGGACGGATCACTATATGAAAACATTCAAGAAAACCATCGCAGCAGCACTTGCGATATCCTGCATCATGACGACCACTGCCTGCGGCGGCGACAGCACTGCAAGCAGCGCCGTCAGCGGTACATCAGGTACACCTGCAACTACGACCAAAGCAACTATGAACGAGGAGGACGCATCCAAGGTAGCCGAGATCGACATCGGCGCTGAGAAGCTGGAAAACGGCACAGTAAAGTTCCTCTCCTCCTGGGATATCAATCCTGCAGAGGGAAATCCTGTCCCCGTATCTCTTGAAATGTTCCAGACCCAGTACGGCGGCAGCATAGAGCTTATCCACACCACCTGGGACGATCGCTATACAAAGCTTGCAACTCTTGTACAGGCGGATGACTCCCCCGATATGTTCAGTGCAGCAGATATGGACGTATTCCCCAAAGGCGCGATCAACGGTATGTTCCAGCCGCTGGATGATTATGTTGATTTTGAATCCGAGCTGTGGGCGCCCATGAGCGCGGTAAACGAGCAGTTTGCATTTAACGGCAAGCACTATGTAGGCGCATACGACACCGATTCTCAGTGCGTTATGTTCTACAATAAGAATACGATCGCCGAAAACGGTCTGCCTGACCCTGTGGAGCTTCTGAACGAGGGAAACTGGACATGGGATACCTTCAACGACATGATGATGCAGTTCTGTGACAGGGATCAGGGCAAGTTTGCAGTGGACGGCTGGTGGTTCGAGGGCGCATTCTCGCTCACCACAGGCTACCCCTACATAGGCATGAACGA
>SVMQ01000256.1 GCA_015067375.1 Oscillospiraceae bacterium
TATCCGCGACGGCGGTCTTGCTATCTACGGCGGAATCATCGGCGCGCTGCTGGTGGGACTTATCATGTGCAAGGTGCGCAAGGTGCATCTTCGCTCCATGTTTGACCTTGCCGCACTGGGACTGCTTATCGGTCAGTGCGTGGGCAGATGGGGCAACTTCGTCAATCAGGAGGCTTACGGCTCTACCTGCGACCCCGACTGGCTGTTTGGAATGTCAGGCAATGTTATAAGAAGAAATTTTGAGGCTGGCGCTGTGGTGCATCCCTGCTTCCTGTATGAGAGCGCGTGGTGTCTGCTTGGCTTCATCCTGCTGCACATCTATTCAAAGAAGCTTCGCAGCTACGACGGCGAGATATTCCTGCTGTATGTTGCGTGGTACGGTCTGGGACGCTTCTTCATCGAGGGCCTTCGTACCGACAGCCTTATGGTGGGCGATATCAGAGTATCGCAGCTTATCGCGGCTGTTACCAGTGTTGTGGCAGTGGTGCTGTTCGTGGTGTTCAAGATACTCACCAAAAAGAAGAACATTCCGCTGTTCGTGAACTCCGACGCATGGGTACAGCAGCAGGAGCAGTTCAGACTTGAGGCAGAGAATAAGGCGTCCAAGAAGAAGGCAAAGGAGAACGCTGCCGCGCAGAGCATCCTTGCAGACGACGCTGACGAGATCGAAGAGGTAAGGGGCGCTGACATCCCCGAGGCCGAGGAGAGCGCAGGAGCCTCTGAAACAGACGAGACCGACGCTGCTGACGACAGCAGCGATAACAACGACAACGAAAGTGAGGACAACTAATATGGCAGCACAGATAATCGACGGAAAGGCAGTATCCGCAAAGGTAAAGGAAGAGGTAAGACAGGAGATAGAGCGCGAGGGTCTTGAGGTAGGCCTTGCGGTAGTTATCGTGGGCGACGACCCTGCAAGCCGCGTTTATGTAAACAACAAGAAGAAGGCTTGCGAGGTGTGCGGCATCAAGAGCTACGAGTACGCTCTGCCTGCTGAAACGACTGAGGAGCAGCTCCTTGAACTTGTGGACACACTCAACGCTGACGACAAGGTGAACGGCATACTCGTACAGCTGCCGCTTCCCAAGCATCTCAACGAGGAGAAGGTCATCGAGCGCATCTCTCCCATGAAGGACGTTGACGCGTTCCACGCTGCAAACGTGGGCAAGATAATGATCGGCAACTATGCTTTCCTGCCCTGCACACCTGCAGGCTGCATGGAGCTTATCCACAGCGCAGGTATTGACGTAAGCGGCAAGGAGTGCGTTGTCATCGGCCGTTCAAACATCGTGGGCAAGCCTATGGCTATGCTGCTTCTGCATGAAAACGGCACAGTTACAGTATGCCACTCCCGCACAAAGGATCTTAAGGAAGTATGCCGCCGCGCGGATATCCTTGTTGCGGCAGTCGGCAGAGCTGGCTTCGTTACCGCTGACATGGTAAAGGACGGCGCGGTAGTCATCGACGTAGGCATCAACCGCAACGCTGACGGCAAGCTGTGCGGCGACGTTGCTTATGACGAGGTAGCTGAGAAGGCATCGTTCATCACGCCCGTACCGGGCGGCGTAGGCCCCATGACCATCGCAATGCTGATGAAGAACACCGTTATGGCTAAGCGCATCCAGAGCAAATGAAGAACAGCGCTAAACCGTTCCTGAAAAACGCGGTGATACTCACGCTCGCGCTGCTTCTGATAATCATATTCATGGAGGAGTGGGGCGTGCCGCAGGTGCTTATCGTGGTGCTTGTTGCATTGCTGGCGGCGGCGCAGTGGGTGCTTTGGGCGTATATGAGGAAGAGTAAGTAGGCAAACGACCCGAAATACAACATCGGGGCAGAAACCCACCCCGAAAGGCGGAATTTCTGCCCCGTTTTTGTCTGTCACAGCCCGAAGCTTACCGAAAGCGCATTGTTTACCTGATCCATGGCGGCGCTGTCAAGCTCGCCCATGCGCTCTTTAAGCCGCCTTTTGTCCAATGTACGAACCTGTTCAAGAAGAACGACTGAGTCCTTCGCCAGTCCGCATGACGAGGCGTTAAGCTCAATATGTGTCGGAAGCTTGTTCTTTTCTTTCTGACTTGTTATGGCGGCAGCGATGACCGTGGGACTGTGCTTGTTTCCGATGTCGTTCTGCACTATCAGCACAGGTCTTACGCCGCCCTGCTCGGAGCCTACTACGGGACTGAGGTCTGCATAGTATATCTCCCCGCGTTTAACTAACATTTGATGATCCTTCCTTTCGTTGATATTCCGATCGCGCATTTTTCCGTCGCTGATATTATTGCCCTTGCAGGTAAAGTTATTCAGCGTATTGCGAAGATCATTACATTTTATTCCGAGGAAGGGGATTTGGTTAATATATCCGTCGGTCGGATATCGGCGCAGCGCGCTGCGTACCTACCATATATTAAGGAGAACTGATATGCCCGAACTTAGCTGGGAAAGGCTGCTGTCCGACAGGCGCAGCCGTGAATTAGTGCGCAGAAACTCCAACGATGTGCGCTCGGAGTTCCGCAAGGATTATCACCGCATAATAGGCAGTGCGTCCTTCCGCAGACTGCAGGACAAAACGCAGGTGTTTCCCCTTGACAGGGGAGATTTCGTGCGCACAAGGCTGACGCACTCGCTGGAGGTGTCGTCCTTTGCGGGGTCGCTTGCTGATACGGTGTTCCGCCGTCTGATGGCAGCAGGCCACGACGAGATAACATCCGAGGTGCGCGAGGCGTGCTGTGATATCTTAGAGTGTGCAGGACTTGTTCATGACATCGGCAATCCGCCGTTTGGCCATTTCGGAGAGTATACTATACGCGAATGGTTTGGTGAATATCTGCCGCGGCTGAGCTTTCACGACAAGCCTGTAACGGAGCTGCTGACGCCGCAGATGCAGGGTGATTTCCTCAATTTCGAGGGCAACGCACAGGCGCTCAGAGTGCTTTCGAAGCTGCATTATCTTATCGACGAGCATGGCATGAACCTCACCTTTGCACTGCTGAATACTATCATAAAGTACCCCGTGTCCTCGCTTGGAATAAACAAGAAGAGCGGCGACATCAAGGATAAGAAGATGGGCTTCTACTGCACCGAAAGCGCGCTGTACAGCGATATAGCTGAGGCTACGGGTGCCGTTGGGTGCCGCTATCCGCTGACATTCCTGCTGGAGGCGGCTGACGATATCGCCTACAAGACCGCCGACATCGAGGACGCGGTGAAAAAGGGTCTGATAACCTACGCTCAGCTGCTGGAGGAGCTGTCGTCCGAGCGCTACACATCGAAGTGCGACGAGGCACAGCTTACGACGCTCAGAGCCGCGGCAGAAAGGCTTCGTCACTGCCACGAAATGGCGCTGTCAAAGGCTATGCCCGACCCCGATGAGAGAT
>SVMQ01000257.1 GCA_015067375.1 Oscillospiraceae bacterium
AGATTGTACAAGGCGGCAAAGCTGTTCCCAGAGCTTATTTTCATCGGTGCGCACTTTGCAGGCTGGTCGCAGTGGGATGAGGCGGAGGAGCTTTATGACAACTACCGTAACATATACGTTGACCTGTCAAGCTCGCTGTACGACATGACGCCCGAACACGCGGCGCGGCTTATCCATGTTTTCGGCGCTGACAGGGTGATGTTCGGCACGGACTATCCTATGTGGACAGCGGATGAGGAGCTGGAGCGCTTTGCTACTGTTCCTCTGACTGATGAGGAGCGCGAGCTTATACTGTACAAGAACGCGCTGCGTCTGCTTGGCGAGGAATAAAGAGGATTTTAGTTCTTATTTGTGACGGCATCGTAGCGTTATTGGATGCTTTCGCGATTCTTAGGACTCGCGTTGGAGCGCAACTTATTATACTAATAGCGAACAGGCACTGTTACCCAAACAGTGCCTGTTTATCTTATAATTGGTGTACGCGAAGCTTACAGTGTCTTGATGCGGTCGAGTATCATGTGCGCGGCATCTTCCTTGCTCATCAGCGGAAGCTCCTGCTCACTGTCCTTGGTTATCATTGTTATTACATTGGTGTCGGTGCCAAAGCCCGCGCCCGCGGTTCTTAAACTGTTTGCGCATATCATATCACAGTTTTTGGAGGTAAGCTTTTTGCGTGAGTTTTCGATAACGTTGTCTGTTTCCATCGAGAAGCCGCATATTATCTGACCCTCGCGTTTGTTTTCTCCGAGGTGCTTGAGGATGTCCTTGGTGCGCTTAAGTTCTATCTTCATGTCGCCGTCGGATTTCTTTATCTTGCTGTCGGCGGTGGTAACGGGGGTGTAGTCTGCCACTGCTGCTGCCTTTATGATGATGTCGCAGTCTGCAGCGCGCTGTGTTACTGCATTGAACATATCCTCAGCGGAAACGACGTTTACCACATCCACGAACATAGGCGGCTGCACATCCGCGTGGGCAGCGACCAGCGTGACCTCAGCGCCGCGCAGCATAGCAGCCTCCGCCATAGCAAAGCCCATCCTGCCGCTGGAGTGGTTGGTGATAAAGCGCACAGGGTCTATGGATTCGCGCGTTGCACCTGCTGTGACAAGCACCTTTCTGCCGACCATATCCTTTTCGCAGGCTATCTCTCGCAGAATGTATTCAAGCAGAACGTTCTCATCGGGCATCCTGCCGTCACCGATGTCGCCGTTTGCCAACATTCCGTTGTCAGAGGGAATTATCTCATAGCCGAAGCGCCTGAGCTTTTCTATGTTGTCCTGAACGATGGGATTGTGCAGCATATTATGGTTCATCGCGGGGGATATGATCTTTTTGCAGGGACACGCCATTACAGTGGTAGTGAGCATATCGTCAGCGATGCCGCCTGCTATCTTGCCGATAACATTGGCTGATGCAGGCGCGATGAGTACCACATCCGCGCGCTTTGCAAGCGCAACGTGTTCCACGCTGTACTGAAAGTTCCTGTCGAATGTGTCTATCAGGCATTTTGTGCCGAGCAGCGATTCAAACGTGATGGGATTGATGAAGTTCACTGCATTTTTCGTCATCAGCACCTGTACATCTGCGTGCAGCTTTTTCAGCATACGCGCAAGATTTGCGATCTTATATGCGGCGATACTTCCCGTAACACCGAGAACGACTGTTTTTCCTTTGAGCATAATATACAACTCCATTCATATAATAGTGAATATATTTCATTACAATTATAGCACAAAAAACAAGAAAAATATATACACTTTTGAAAAAAACATGGTATAATATATTTGGTTGCAGCATAGGGCTGCAGCATTGTACTGTATCTCCGTTAGGAGAACATTAACAAGGAGGAATTTAATATGAAAAAGCTTTCTGTAAAGCAGCTGGTACTTCTGGGTCTGTTGACGGCAATCCTTTTAGTGATGTCGTACACACCGCTCGGATACCTGAACATCGGTCCGCTGGCTATCTCTTTCAATGTAATACCTGTAGCTATTGCGGCTGTTGCACTTGGTCCTGTCGGAGGCGCTATCGTTGGCGGTGTATTCGGTCTGACGAGCTTTCTGCAGTGTATCGGTGTAGGCGGTACAAGTGCAATGGGTGTCATCCTGTTTGATATCAACCCGTTTTTCGCGTTTGTGCAGCGTTTCGTTCCGCGTGTACTGGATGGTCTGCTTATCGGTTTCGTACACAAGGGTGCAAAAAAACTGTGGGGTACATATGTTGCCTGCTTCATAACAGGCTTCTGTTCAGCTTTCTTCAACACAGCATTATTTATGACAGCGCTTGTTGTACTGTTTGGTAATACGGAGTATGTACAGGGGCTTATCAATGGCAGGAACATAATTGTATTCATCTGTGCATTTGTCGGTATCAACGCGGTGTGCGAGATGATCGCAAGTACGATAATAACGGGCGGTATCGGTTCAGCACTGTATAAAGCAAAGCTTTTGCCGCAGGATAAAAAAGCCTCGAAAACGGAGAAATAACCATGATCTTTGCAATAGATGTCGGAAACACCAATATAGTCATCGGCTGCTGTGAGGGAAGTGATATCATCTTCCGTGAGCGCCTTTCCACAAATCATACGGCGACAGACCTCGAATATGCGGCGATATTCAAGACCGCTTTCGATATGAACGGTGTCGAGATGAAGGAACTCACAGGCTGCATCATATCGTCCGTAGTTCCGTCTGTAACGCGCAGCGTAAAGCTTGCCGCGGAGAAGCTGACAGGCACGAAAGCGCTTGTTGTAGGCCCTGGTATCAAAACGGGACTCAGTATCAAGATAGACAATCCCGCGCAGCTTGGAAGCGATCTTGTTGTTGACGCGGTTGCAGGAATCGCGAATTATCCCACGCCGCTCGTCATAATCGACATGGGCACAGCTACTACCGTATCGGTGATCGGCGCAAACAAGGATTACCTCGGCGGCATGATAATGCCTGGTGTATCTGTGTCGCATGACTCGCTTATCAGCCGCACCTCGCAGCTGAGAAAGGTTGCATTAGAGCCGCCTAAGAAGCTTATCGGCACAGAAACTGTTGAATGCCTGAAAAGCGGCATGATATACGGAAATGCAGGTGCGCTGGACGGTATCATAGATCGTGTCCGCGACGAACTGGGTGATCTTACGGTGGTTGCTACGGGTGGTCTTGCAGGAGTTGTAACCCCCTACTGCCGCAACAAGGTGATACTTGATGACGATCTGTTGTTAAAGGGTCTGATGGAGATCTATAAGAAGAATTGATAGCATATCAAACGCTCCCGAAACACGGGAGCGTTTGTGCTTGAATAATGATCGAATATCTGATATAATCAATATGTGTCCTGTGTCATATTCCCCCGAAAAAGACTACTAAAGGATACAAAGAGGATA
>SVMQ01000258.1 GCA_015067375.1 Oscillospiraceae bacterium
TGCCGCGCACTGCAAGGCAGCAGGAAGCGAGCTTCTCACTGACTCGGACAAGGGACTTATCGCATCCTACCAGACGCTGTGGAATACGCTGCTTGAGATATTCGAAAGTCTGTACAAGGGGCTTGAGGGCTACAGGATATCCCTGTCGGATTACTACGACCTCGTGCGCGATATCTGTGCAGGCACTGACCTTGCAAAGCCGCCACAGGTGCTGGATTCCGTGCTTGCAGGCGATATCAGGAGAACACGCGTTGACGGTGTGAAAGCAGTATTCATCGTTGGCGCAAGCTACGGCGTATTCCCCGCGGAGGAGCAGAGCAACGGAGTATTCTCCGAGTATGAAACGGAGCTTCTCAGCGAGAGCATCGTAAAGCTTGGCATGACGCGCAAGGAGCGCTACTGCTACAACCGATATCTGGCATATCGTGCGCTCACCATGCCCGATGAACGCCTGTATATCACCTGTCCCACACTGGACATCTCCTGTGCAAAGCTGTCGCCGTCCGAGCTGATATCACAGATACTTACGATATTCAGTGCTGACAAGGCAGAAAGTACACGTCAGCTTGGGGATGAATTCTTCTGCCGCACAAAGCGCGCCACACAGCAGCGCTACGCAAGCATCTGCGGAAGCGATACGCCACAGCGCGCCACGCTGAAAAAGGCGCTTGACGCTGCAGGCTGCCGCGACTTCACCGATAAGCTTGACAAGCTGATGAGCAGCCGCTTCGACAGCTTCCGCCACAAGCTTGACCCCGAAACAGCCGAAGCGCTTTTCAGAGCAAAGACATTCTCCGCAACAAAGCTTGAAAGGCTCAACCACTGCCGCTTTGAGTATTTCTGCGCCAACGGTCTGCGCATACGCGAGCGCAACAGAAGAAACCTCAGCAGCATGGAGATAGGAAATGCAGTACACTATGTCCTGCAGAAAGTACTGGAAAAGTACTGCGCGAGAATGGATGTATTCATCACACTTTCGCGCCGCAATCTTTCGGATGAAACGCGCTTCTATCTCAACGAATATAAGAATGAAAAGCTAGGCGGCGACTATGCGAAAACGCTGCGCTTTGACTACCTTTTCAAAAACCTTACGATAGGCGCGGTGGATATGCTGGTGCTGATGCAGAGCGAATTTGCGGCGCGTGACTACCGTCCGAAATTCTTTGAGCTTGGCATAGGCATGAGTGGCAGCAGTGAAACTCCCGAGCTTGCCTTGGATTACTCGCTTGATATGGGTACAGTGCCTGACGCGGTGCTGTCTGACAGCGATGATGTAACATACAGCGAAACACCCGACCTTGATTTCGAGGACACAAACATCGCGGGCAGCAGCCGCACGCGCCTCAACACCCCTGCCCTGTCAGTATCAGTCAGGGATGACCTTTCCGTTAGTATCACAGGCATCATAGACCGTGCCGATGTTTTCACAGACGAGCATGGCAACGAGTACATCCGCGTGGTAGACTATAAGACGGGCTCGCGCGAGTTCAATATGGTCAACGTATACTACGGCATCAACACTCAGATGCTGCTTTACCTTATCGCTGTATGCGACGCTAACAAGGAGCTGCGCCCTGGCGGTGTGAGCTACCTGCCTGCACGTGTTACCGAGCCGACTTCCAAAAAAAGCGCTGCATTCTCGCTGCTTGCTACCGACCATGTGCAGAGCGGAATGTATGTTGCATCCGAGGCTGCCACTACCGAGATGAACAAATACGCTCAGATAATGTCTGTAAGGTCAGGAGCGAAGCCTGAAAAGTTCATCCCGAAAGAGGAAAATACGCTGTCAGAGCAGCAATTTGAGCAGCTTACCCTTGATATTATGGAGCAGACAAGGGATGTCGTAGGCAAGTTGTACGATGGCGATATTGACGCTGTGCCGACAGTATACAAGGAGAAATCAACTGAGAAAAAAGCGTGCAGCTACTGCCGCTTTGAGAATATATGCGGTCACCGCGAGGAGCAGCAGGTGTATGCCCTGCCGCGCTGCAACGATGACAATGACGACAACAGCGGAGAGGAGAGCGACGGATGAACTGGACCAAAGAACAGGAAGCAGCGATAAGCTTCCCTGTAAAGGACGGGGCAAAGCTGTCCCCCGATACACGCTCCGCGACTGTTACCGCCGCTGCAGGAAGCGGTAAGACCGCACTGCTGGTAGAGCGCGTTATCCGCATCCTCTGCGATACTGAGCATCCCATTCCTGCCGACAGGATAGCGATAATGACATTCACGCGCAACGCTGCCGAGGAATTCCGCCGCCGCATGACAGATGCTGTTGCCGCTGCCGCAAGAAAAGATCCGCAAAACACCTATCTTTCCGAGCAACTCATCCGCTTCAAAAGCGCACCGATAAGCACCATAAGCTCATTCTGCCTTGGCATCATCCGTGAATATGCAGAGGCTTTCGGGCTGCCGCTCAGCTTCTCCATCATCGACGATGCAAAGGCGGCGCTGCTTAAAGCCAACGCGCTGGATACCGCTATGGAATTCTTTTACTCAAAGGAATTCGATCCCGACAGCCGCGACCTGTTGTTCAAGACGTTCTCTTTCAGGGACGATGCAACGCTTTGCGACACGATAGGCTCCACCTACAACAAGATATCCTCGCTCACAGACCCCGAGAAATGGCTGGAGGAATGCGTTAGCGCCTACTCATCACCCGAGGCGGCAGAAAAGCGTTTCATACCCTACTATATGCAGACGATAACGCGGCTTATGGAATGCTGCAAAAACAGCTTCGACAGCTATGCAACGATAATAGCTTCGCTGGACGAACAGCATCCCGACCTGCCAAAGCTGCAGGCGATGCTTGAAGATGACGAAGCAAGGCTGAAACACGCGCAGATAAAACTCAGCAAGCTTGGCAGCTCACCGTCGCTTGCAGAGCTTTACAGCTTTGCGTCAACAATAGTACTTAATGCCAAGGGCGCACTGCGCTTTGCAACGCTCTCCTGCAAGGACGATGAACTCAAAGAGCGGATAAAGGCTCCGCGCGAAAAGTTCAAAGAGCATCTCAAAGACATCATCGCCTGCGTATCCGACCCTGACACGATGCGTCAGGAGCTTCCCTCGCAGTATGATGCGATACGCTCGCTTGCAGCGCTGATAACGCTGTACGGAAAAGAATACACTAAGCTGAAGCGCGAGGGCGGCTATGTCGATTTTGCCGACTGTGAGCGACTGCTGCTCGACAAGCTGCGCGCCGATGTGGTATTCCGCCGCGAGATAGCAGAGCGCTTCCGTTGCATCATCGTGGATGAATTTCAGGACACCAATGACATACAATATGAGATATTCCGACTTATATCAAGCCGCGAGAACAATCTGTTCTTTGTCGGTGA
>SVMQ01000011.1 GCA_015067375.1 Oscillospiraceae bacterium
GGATACGTGATTGACAAAACCCACCACGGGTTGCACCAAAGAAGAAAGAAAATTTGCTTTCTTGGAAATATCCGCAAGCCGTGCGCTTATCTTCGTATATTCTTCCAAACGTCCGCTTTCCATTCCAAAATTTTTCACCGTCTCTATCCCGCCGTAGGTCTCTTCCGCGTAGGCGTAAATAGCGTCGTATTCTTCCCAAAGCTTGTTGTATTCCTTGGCGCTTTTCTTTGCGATAACCGTCGCCAAAATTGCCGAAATCGGCGTGAGAAGAAGTACCATGACTGCGATGACTGCATCGGCTTCTTCAGCGCCGCAGGCGCGAAGCGTATCTCCTGAGGTGCCATCGCCGCAGCTTACTTCAGCGTCAAGGTTGTTTGCGCAGAAGTGGCACTGCTCCTTATCCTGCTCGATTATCACGACGGAATGTTCCTGCTCCAGCAGCGTTTTTGCAAGGTAGAAGCCTACCTTTCCGCCGCCGACTATGATAGTTCTCATGCCTGCCTCCTATGCTTTTTTTGCGAAGATGAGCTTGTCGCCCTCGTTGAATTCTATGCGTATGTTCAGATCGTGCATCAGCATCTCACTGCCGCGCATTACCGCAAACAACACCTCACCGGGCTCGTATTGGATATCTTCAGGGGTGTTGCCGATGAATTCTTCGGGGACATCCATGGTGGTGAAGCTTACGCTGTGATTTTCAAAGGTAAGCGAGGATGTCTTATGGGTGTCCTCCTCAAGTGCTGCACAGGCTGCACTTACGATCAGATTGGTGGTGCATACGGTGCGTATGCCAAGGCTTTCAAATATTTCGGCTTTGCTTATGTCGCGGATGCGCGCAAACACCTTTTTTACACCAAAGACTTTGTTTGCAAGCTCTGATACCATTATGTTCATATTATCGTTGTCGGTAACGGCACAGAGCGCGTCGCAGGACTCGATGCCCGCACGTTTAAGTATCTCCTGCTCTATGGGGATGCCCGTGGTGGTGAATCCGCTGAAATTATCGGGCAGCAGGTCGAAGCTGCTTTCGTCGCGGTCTATAATAGAAACGTCATGCCCTCTCATGTCGAGGGTAGCGGCAAGCTCGCTTCCTACCATGCCGCAGCCTATAATAAGTATGTTCATAATTACCTCTCAGCATTTTCTTTGCAGAGTATTTTGAAGCTTAGCCTGTCTTTTCGCTCCTGACTGAAATTTTTGGCAGGGCCGAAGAAATACACGCCATACTTGTCTGCGATAAACATCTCGTCAAGCACTGTGCGGTATTTCCTGATATCTATATCCTTGTGGAAGCAAAGCTCGATATACAGTCCCACTGCACGGTCGATATGCACGGCATTCATCAGCATATACAATGCGCATCTGAGCGGCGCTCCGTCTTTCAGGCGCTTGCCGCTTAACATCTCCTCGGCTTCGCGGAATACTTCGTTATTCCAAAAACCGAGCGGATATCTGTCCTTTTGGTGAGGAGCTTCCTTTTCGAGGATCATGAGCCGTTCATACTGCTCCTCGTATTGAATGAATTCCTCTTCGAGTGCAGGCAGCGCGATAGCTTTAGTTATCTCAGCAACGTTGTACCGTACATAGTCCAGTGTGAATGCAATATCGTGCATTCCACCCATAGCGGATGCATACTGCTTTTCTGCAATAAGCTTTATACGGCGCATCGTTTCTTCAGGTATGCTGTGCTTGTTCATCAATTTGCTGCATACCTTTATGTAGTGTTCCAGCAGGTCGAAGCAGATATGAACATTATCGCTTGGCTCGCTTAGCGGAGGACATTTGTACCTGCCGTCAAGAAAGCTGTAACAGCGCATAGTTATCTCGTTTGCCTGACGGAGATTGCTTTCAAATTTCCTGCGGTGATGCAGCTCGTGATCGTGAGAAAATCTGCGAATTTTACAATAGAGCAGATGTGAGATGAATTCTTCCTTGGTACTGCCTATTTCGGATGTATGCTTTTCTCCGCGGTCACCTTCGGTGTGCTCGTAAAAATGCCCGTCGGAATAGCTGTGATGTGTATAGGCAGAGCTGAAGTCTGTCGGGATGTCGTAGCAGGTTATTTTTTGCAGCTCCTCGCTTGCGGTGCGGTAGCATTCTTCGATAATGTCCATTGCTATTTACCTACACAGAAGCGCTTGAACACTTCCGCAATAACTTCCTCGCTTGCCTTTCTGCCCGAAAGCTCATACACTGCGTCCAGCGCCTGCTCCAGCATTACGCCGACAGCGTCGGGAGTAAGCCCCAGCTGCACTGCGGAAAGAGCCTCGTTTACCGCGTCGGATGCGCGTAGTATACAGCTTCTCTGGCGCTCGTTTGCAAGCACGCCTGCCTGAGTATCGAGCTTATCGAGGTCAAGCCTTGCTTTTATCGCGTCTGACAGCACATCCGCGGTCTTGTCGGATTTCGCCGAGATGTAGACCGCACTGCCCAGTTTCTTTTCAAGTGTAACGGTATCAAGCGTCAGCTGCAGGTCGCATTTGTTCACGATGGGTATCACCTGCTTGCCTGAAAGCTGCTCGATAAGTGTCATGTCGTCAGCTTCAAGCGGACGGGAGCTGTCAAATACCGCAAGAACAAGGTCGGCATTGTTCAGCTTTTTCAGCATTATCTCAACGCCTATCTTTTCGATGGCGTCATCAGTATCGCGGATGCCTGCACAGTCCGCTACTTTCAGCACAACATCTCCCAGCGAGATGCTCTCTTCCACGATATCGCGCGTTGTACCTGCGATATCCGAAACGATGCTGCGCTCCTCGCCTGAGAGCAGGTTCATCAGCGTGGATTTTCCGACATTCGGCTTGCCGACTATTGCACAGGAAATGCCCTCGCGTATCAGTCTGCCTGTGTCGTAGCCCGAAAGCAGCTTGGAAAACTCTGCTTGTACAGCGGTCAGCTTTTCGGTCAGCCATTCGTCGGTGACAACAGGGGTATCGTCCTCGGGGTAGTCTATCCATGCGGCTATCTGAGAGGATATCTCCATTATCATGTCAGCGATAGCTTCGGTGCGGCGGTAGAGTGCGCCCTCGCGCTGGGAGTTTGAGCAGCTCAACAGCTGTCCGCTCTGCGCGTTGATTATATCTGTCACCGCCTCTGCCTGTGTCAGCGACAGCTTGCCGTTGAGCAGTGCGCGTTTGGTGAATTCTCCTGCGGCGGCAGGCTCAGCGCCCGCCTTTATGCAGGCAGCAAGAACACGGCGCGTGACGTATATTCCGCCGTGGCAGGATATCTCTGCGACATCCTCGCCTGTGTAGCTGTGCGGTGCGCGGAACATCAGAAGTACTCCGTCGTCGAGGCGCTCTTCGCCGTCGTATATCTTTCCGTAAGCGGCACGGTAGCCTTTAAGCTCTTTCACGGGCTTGTCCGAAACAGGTCTGAACACCTTTGCGGCGATATCCGCGGCGTGCTCTCCTGATATTCTTATTACAGAAATTCCTCCTGCGGCAGGGGGGGTTGCAATAGCGCATACAGTAGACATTGTGATTCCTCTTGTGATCTATTTTTTGCCGAAGAGCGAGGCGAAAAATCCCTTTTTCTTTTCGGGCTTTTCAGCAGGCTCTTCAGTCTTACGCGGCTTTGGCTGCGGTTCTTCTTCGTCGAATACATTGAGCAGCAGCGGCTTTGTCTTGAATTCCTCTGCCATATCGTCAAGCAGATAGGTGTAGGTCTTTGTCGGCACAGCAACCTTGTATTCATCAAGGGAGGAGCAGTCAAGCAGCGCTTCAAGCTTCTCTGCCATGCGCTCGGGGATGCTGTCCGCGGCGCTGTCGTAGTATTCCTCGCAGGCGATATTGTACTCCTCGGCAGGATTTCTGCCTGCTACCTGAGTAAGGTGTATACCCTCGCGCAGATACGCGGTGTAATCAAGATAATCGCACCAGAATTCATTCAGCAGCGATGCGAGTATCAGATTCTGCTTTTTCTGCAAAGCATCCTTGTCGAATTTTGCAGCGGCTTCTTCGTAAAGCTCAGGCGCGTGGGTCTGCCACATTTCCGCATTGTAGCTGCCGTCAAGCAGTGCTTTTCTGCGGCGGAAGGTCTGCTCACGGTGCTTTTCGCCTATCATGGTGTATTTCATGAGGTTTGAGCGCTCGTCAAAGGCGTCGCCCTCGGAGATACGCTGTATGCGCTCGGCTTCTTTGAGCAGCGACTTGTCGTCTATAGCGCCGCTGACCTTTTCGGTGGGGTAGTGTCTGCCTGCAAGCTTGTGAAGCTCATATTTTGTCATGATGCCATCGTCAAGTGAGGCAAAAAAGCGGCTTTCTCCTATATCGCCCTGACGTCCTGCACGCCCGCGAAGCTGTCTTGTGATACGCGAGCTTTCTCTCATGGAAGTGGCAAGCACCAGCAGACCGCCTGCGTCTGTTACAAATTCCTTTTCGCGGCAATCCTCGCCGCCCAGCTTGATATCAACACCGCGGCCTGCCATATTGGTGGAGATGGTAACTGCACCCTTTTCACCGGCGCGTGAGATTATCGCGGCTTCCTCTGTGTCATTTTTTGCGTTGAGCACGGAGCATTCAATGCCCTTTGTGCGGAGTATCGCGGCAAGCTCCTCGGATTCCTCGATGCTCTCGGTGCCTACCAGCACGGGGCGCTGTGCCTCTGCGGCTTCTTCTATCGCGCTGATTATAGCAGCGTGCTTTTCCTCGCGGTCGAAGTACATCTCAAGCGGATGGTCGGTGCGCGCACAGGGAAGTCTTGTGGGTATGATGTCTGTGGGAAGTCCGTACAGTGCGTCAAATTCCTCTCTTGCAAGCTCCGCAGTGCCTGTCATACCTGCTATTTTAGGATACAGTCGCGCAAAATATTGCAGCGCAATATTGCCCATGATACGTCCGCGCGAGGTTATTTTAAGTCCATGCTTTGCCTCTACTGCAGGCTGCAGCTCGCCGGGGAATACACGTCCTATTGCGGCTCTGCCTGTAAACTCATCTATAAGGGTAATGTGTTCGTCTTTTACGATGTAGTCCTTATCCTCTTTAAGCACTGCGCGCGCTTTAAGGCAGGCGCAGACCTTTGCGAGCAGGGGCGCGCCCTCCTCGCTGTAGATATCACAGCCGAATACATCCTCCGCGAGGTCTGCGCCCTCGTCGGTGAGGTAGACATTGCGGCTTTCTTCGTCTATCTCAAAATGCTCGTCCAGTATAAAGTCGGAAAGCTTTGCATACACTTGCGCGGTGGAGCTGCTGTCCTCAGCGGCGAGGTCTCCCGCGATAACGAGTGGGATTCGTGCCTCGTCGATGAGGATGCTGTCCGCTTCGTCAACTATCGCTAAATTGAGCTGCTCGGGGAATACCATCTTTTCGGGGTCGAAGCATACGAAATCGCGCAGATAGTCAAAGCCTGCCTCCTTTGCGGTGAGGTAGACCACCTGTCTTTTATAGGCATCCTTGCGCTCGGCGGTATCTGACTTTTCTGTCACATAACCGACAGAAACGCCCATTTCGTCGTATACAGGCTTCATCCATTCATAGTCGCGCTTTGCAAGGTAGTCGTTAAAGGTCAGGATGTGTACTGCACCGCCGTTTGCGGCTTCGCTGCAGGCTGCAAACACTGCGGAGAGAGTCTTGCCCTCGCCTGTCTGCATCTGCACCATCATGCCGTCGCACAGTGATAAAGCGGCAGAGAGCTGTTCGTCAAACGGTGTTATTCCGAGCGTCTTTTCGACAGCGTTATAGCAGCGCGCGAATACCTGTTCTATACTGTTGCCTGAGGTATCTCCGCCTGTGGCAAGCTCCTTTATTTTTGCGATAAGTGTTTTTTTATCCAAATCTATCTCCTGTTCAGGCAGTAAACTGACCTGCCTTTATCTTGTTAATATAAGAATATATGTTGTCGCGGCGTGTGTCCAGCCACTTTGCAACAGTGCGTGTGGTCTGACCGCTGCGCACCATTTCCTCAAGGCGCTCAAGGCTCACCCATTTTGCGGCGCACACCTCAGCAGACTGAAGATGTATGCTTTCAAGCGGAACGTTTTTGTTTACGATATAGAAATCTCGCAGCATACTGTCGGTGGTAAGGCTCCATTCAAGCTCTATCTCCTCGGGGGTAGTGCGGATGCCTGTTTCCTCAAACAGCTCTCTTGAAGCGGCGGTGCGGCTCGTTTCGCCGCTTATCGCACAGCCGCCCGAGCATTCCCATCTGCCGCCGCTGGTCTTTTGCGGCACGCGCTGGGTAAGCAGTATCTCGCCCTTGTCGTTTACTGTCATTATCTGCACGACGATGTGATACTCGCCTTTTGGTATGGGGGCGCCTCGCTGTATCTTTCTGCCGAGTGATCTGCGGTCGGCAGTGTATAAGTCAAAATATTCTGTCATATCTTCTTCTCCGCGCTGAGGTTCTTGGCGATAAGCTCACATCTCTGCTTTACGCAGTCGGCGGAGCGCAGCGCATCTGAAGGAGTGTTGAACGTGTAGTCCATCAGCTTTTCGATCGTGGTGGAGGCAACGTGAAGCCTTGTGTCGGAGGATGCGTAGTAGATATACACCTCGCCGTTCTCGCGCACGATAGCGCCATTTGTGAATGCGACATTGGAAACATCACCAACGCGCTCGATGCCGTGAGGTGCGATGAAAAGACCTGACGGGGAAGCAATGAGCTTTCTGGGATCATTCAGGTCTGTTGCGAAAACGTAGATGACATAGCGCAGACCCGCGGCTGTATTCCTTACGCCGTGTGCGATGTGTATCCAGCCCTTTGGAGTCTTTATCGGAACAGCGCCAGCGCCGTTCTTTACCTCGGTCAGTGTGTGGTATACTCTGGGGCTGATGACGACCTCTTCGGTGCAGAGGACAGGGTTCGTGATATCCTCGCAAAGCGCGAAGCACACACCGCCGCCTGAGCCTGTGGAGATGAAATCATCCTGCGGTCTTGTATAGAATGCGTACTTTCCATCCACAAATTCGGGGTGAAGTACAACATTTCTCTGCTGGGGAGATTTGGAGATAAGGTTAGGCAGGCGTTCCCATGTGGTGAGATCCTTCGTGCGCACTATGCCTGCCTGTGCGATAGCCGCGGACAGATCGTTGGAGGAAGTATCCTTGCTCTCGGAGCAGAATACGCCGTATATCCAGCCGTCCTCGTGCTGCGTCAGGCGCATATCGTATACATTAGTTTCCTCGGGGCAGGTGTCGGGGAGTATTACGGGATAATCTCTGAAACGGAAGCCCTCTGTCGGCTTGTCGCTCTCAGCAACGGCAAAAAAGCTCTTGCGGTCACTGCCCTCTACTCTTGCAACAAGGCAGTACTTGCCGTTGAGGTAGATCGCACCGCTGTTCATTACAGCATTGACACCAAGGCGCTCCATGAGATTTGGATTGTCCTCATGACAGAGGTCGTATCTCCAGATGATGGGCGCGTGGGCGGCTGTAAGCACGGGATTCTCATAACGGTCGTACACTCCGTTGTAGGCTGCTGCCTTGGGATTGGGGCGGCGTATAAGCTGCTCCTGCTCGTTTATCAGCTGAGCAAGGCGTGTATTGAATTCTTCTTTAGTCAACATAATTGATATGTTCCTTTCCTGAAAAACTATATTCCTTATTATTATATCATATATTTATGCATATTTCAAGGTTGACAGCGCGATTTTTCGGGAGTATAATAGTAATGATGTTTATTTGAACAGATCAAGGAGAATGATGATGAACTTTACAAAATTTGATAAGATACAGCTTGTGTTCAATATACTGCTTATCACGGCAACAGTGCTGAACGTGCTGGTTATCGCAGGTATCTGCGTCAGATGGGTCTCGTTTGTGGGATTCGTTCTGGCTATCGGCGGCTGTGTGCTTACGAACACCGCCACAGGCGGCAGAGAGCAGGGGCATAGGCAGACCGTAAGCGGCAGTCCGTTTCTTTCGGGACTCACTTATGTTACGGGAATTGCATGGCTGATCTCTTTTGCAGTGATCCAGTTCGGTATCGTGAATAACAGTATGGTGCAGTGATGGCTATGTACAGATTAGTTGTTTTTGATCTTGATGGTACGCTGCTCAATACGCTTGGTGATCTTGCGGCGGCAGGAAACTATGCTCTGGAGCAGCTTGGATATCCCGTGCATGAAACGGAAGCCTACAAGCTGTTTGTCGGCAACGGGATTCCTAACCTTATCCACCGCATACTGCCTGAGGGACATTCGGATGAGGAGCATGAGCGATGCTATCGCATTTTTACGGAGTATTATTCGCAGCACAAGAGCGATCGCACAGCGCCGTATGATGGCATGACGGAGCTTGTGAAAAAGCTGAGCGACAGTGGGGTGATCTGCTGTGTGAATACCAACAAGGCTCATGAGTTTTCGTGTGAGCTGGTCAGAACGGCGTTTGGCGACTATATCCGCGATATTATCGGATTCGGCGTCGGTTTTGCCGCAAAGCCATCTCCTGAAGCGGCGCTGGAGCTGTGCCGACGTTTCGGGACAGATAAGAGCGAAGCGCTGTATGTGGGCGACAGTAATGTGGATGCGCGTACCGCGGCCGCGGCAGGAATGGACTGCTGCTCGGTGCTGTGGGGCTTTCGCAGTTATGAGGAGCTGTCGGCTTGCTGCCCTAAGTATCTTGTAAGTTCGCCCGAGGAGCTTTATAAAGTCGTTATGGGAATATAAAAGGTCGGAGCAGTACGCTCCGACCTTTTGGTCATTTATGACATTCGCAAATTGCCCAATAATATGGATGTTGTATTGTTATAGTACACAAAATTCACCTGTAAAGAGCAAAAAGATTGTGAAATATGGTGACAAAAACGTTGGGATGTGCTATAATTTAAGTAGAAAGATACACAGTTTATCTGTGTCGGGGAGGTGCATTTTATGTCTAAAAAGATAATCACGATCACAAGACAGTACGGCAGCGGCGGACGCGAGATAGGCGAGCAGCTGGCGAAGTCCCTTGGGATAGAATTCTACGACAACAAGCTTCTGGATCTGGCGGCTGAAAGCAGCGGTATCCATCGCAATCACTTTGAGGAGAACGATGAAAAACGTACCAACAGCTTTTTGTATCTGCTTTCTACAACCTATGGTCAGGGCGGCGTGCCGTTTGACGATACGCTTTTCTTTGCGCAGCATAATGCGATACGCAAGATAGCATCTGAACATTCTTGTGTCATCATGGGCAGATGTGCGGACTATGCGCTGCGTGATTTCAACAATGTTATCAACGTTTTCGTTTCGGCGCCTCTGGAGTATAGGGTAAAGCGCGCGGTTGAGGTCTATGGTATAGAGCAGAAGCACGCTGAGAATTATGTCAAGCGCATCGACAAGCAGCGCATCTCCTACTATAACTACTACACTGATAAGCGCTGGGGTCAGCCACAGAACTATCAGCTGTGTGTAGACAGCTCTGTGCTTGGCATAGATGGCTCTGTAAAGCTTATTGAAGATCTTGTCAAGATGTACTACAAGGACTGATATACTATTATAATATATTAAGGGAGGGTCGATGCCCTCCCTTTGCTGTTTTATGATCGACGCCGACCAACAGGACGGGGCAAATAAAAAGAAGCAGCTGCGCGAACGTGAGCGTTTTTTGCGAAGCAAAAATGAAATGCCATAAGGGCATTTCAAGTCGAGGTTTGCCATTTAAAAAACCGTCCAAAAAGATGGGGTGCAATAAACTTGTAGCAGCTCCCGCGAACGTGAGCGTTTTTTGCGAAGCAAAAATGAAATGCCGTAAGGGCATTTCAAGCCGAGCGTTTGCAATTAAAAAAACCGTCCAAAAAGATGGTGCAATAAACTTGTAGCAGCTCCTGCGAACGTGAGCGATTTTTGCGAAGCAAAAATGAAATGCCATAAGGGCATTTCAAGCCGAGCGTTTGCCATTTAAAAAACCGACCAAAAAGATGGTGCAATAAACTTGCAGCAGCTCCCGCGAACGTGAGCGATTTTTGCGAAGCAAAAATGAAATGCCGTAAGGGCATTTCAAGTCGAGGTTTGCCATTAAAAAAACCGTCCATCAGGACGGGGCAAATAAAAAGAAGCGGCTCCCGCGAACGTGAGCGATTTTTGCGAAGCAAAAATGAAATGCCATAAGGGCATTTCAAGTCGAGGTTTGCCATTAAAAAAACCGTCCATCAGGACGGGGCAAATAAAAAGAAGCAGCTCCCGCGAACGTGAGCGTTTTTTGCGAAGCAAAAATGAAATGCCGTAAGGGCATTTCAAGCCGAGCGTTTGCCATTTAAAAAACCGTCCAACAGGACGGTTTTTTAAATATGTGGCACCCCTTGTAGGAATCGAACCTACAACTGCCCCTTAGGAGGGGGCTGTTATATCCATTTAACTAAAGAGGCAGATCGACTGCTTAATTATTATAACATCAACCGAAGATTTTTTCAATAGGTTTTGCGGATTTGACTGAAAATTATGCTAAAATAATGTGAAAAAAGTCGGAAATCGGTATAATACGCGTGCATCATGCGAAAAATTAAAAAGAAATCCACCTTTTTTTGTGACCGTTATTAAAACGTATCACAAATTGCCAATGGCACGAAAATCGCATGGTTAAGCCATTCGTTGAGAGTAAGAGCATGAGCGATGGGAAATGTTGCACAATTATTCTAAAATATCGGGAAAGATTTATACAAATTGCACATTGACGAAAAGGGCTTAAAAATGTTATATTGATATACAAGGGTAGCTATGTCCCGATGCATGGCTGAACCTTAGCTAAGGTAAAATCTTTTCGCCGCTGTTCAGAGCGGCGAGGCAAAATCTTTAAGGAGGATTTTTCGTTATGAAGATCACAAAGATTCTTTCTACCGTTGCAGCTGCTGCAGTTGCAACATCCGCTCTTGCTGCTACTGCAAGCGCAAACTTCAAGCCCTGGGGCACAAACGTTAACCCCGCAGGTTACGTAGAGAACAGCGGCTCCGGCAACTATGGTATCATGGTTGTTTCCACAGGTGAGGCTGACGCTCCCACATCTACTCTGGCAGAAGATTTCGGTTTCGATCCCACAGATATCGGTGGCGCTTACTTCATCGTTACTATCCCCGAGACAGACAGCTTTGGTGCTGACGGCAACCAGCTCTGGTGGGATGGTTCTATCGGCGGCGGTATCGTAACATCCCTGCACACCGATACAGATAAGTCCACATACAACTGGCCCTCTCAGGGTGAGTTCTGGGGCGTTATCGACGAGGATCTCGGTCTTGAGACACTCGCAGCTGACAAGCCCTTCCAGTTCGAGAAGGTTGGCGACTACACCTACAAGCTGACTGCAATGTTCAACTTCGATGAGGCTCTCAACACAATCGAGGGCGATCACATCGTTCAGTACAGAATCTTCATGCAGGGCTGGGACAACGGTATGGCTGAGTACCAGGTAACAGAGTGCGCACTGCTCGATGATTCCGGCAACCCCCTCGTTACACTTTCCGGTGATGGTTATCCCCTCACTGATACACCCGTAGCTGACACACCCGCAGTTGAGGATGCTCCTGTTGATACACCCGCCGATGCTCCCGCTGACACAGGCGCAGTTGATACAGGTGCTGCTACAGATACAAACAAGGGCGGCTCTCCTGACACAGGTGTTGAGGGCGTAGCTGCTGTTGCAGGTCTCGCAGTTGTTGCTGCTGGCGCTGCAATCCTCTCCAAGAAGAGAAAGTAATCCATACATATATGGAGATATCCGAAAATTTCGGATGAATAAAAATTTTCAAAAAAATTTGAAAATTCTGAAACTTTTTTGAATTTACCCGCGACTACCGTAGTGTAACCGAAAAAATCAAAAATTTTTTGAAACTTTTTTGATGGTTCGGCTGACTACGGCAGTGAGCGGTGAATTAATCACTGTTAAACACATCCGAGTGCCCGATAACTCAGAGATGTTTTAAAAAAACAAACTTTTAGGAGGACTATTATGTTAAGAAGAAGAATCTTTTCTTCCGCTATGGCTTCTGTAATGGCACTTTCTTCCGTTGCAGTTGTTGCTAATGCAGAAGACGCACAGTACAAGTCCAAGGCAGAACTTGAGAAGCTTGTATATGAGACCTACGGTGATACTTTCCGTACAGACGAGCTGTCTGAGTACGGTTCCGTATCTGCTGACGCTGTTCTCGATGCACTCGAGGCTGCTGAGGCTATTCTCAATGATGATGAGAAGGATGAGGCTGATTACACAGTTGCATACATGATGGTAGAGGCTACTGTTTCCAGACTCGTTATCTACACTGCTGAGGAGCTCGATGCTCTTATCAAGAAGTGCACATCCATCTACGAGAGCAACAACATCTACAACGAGGAGCTTCAGGATCGTATCTACACAGTTAAGACATACGGTGCTCTTACAGAGGCTTATGAGAACGCTACACTGTTCGTTACATCCTCTTCCAGCGTTGATATCACAGAGGCTTATGAGCAGCTGAACAAGGCTTACAACGAGCTGGAGAAGGAGACTGTAGTTTCCAAGTCCATGTTCAGATCTGTTATGAAGCAGTATGAGGCAATCATCAAGTCCGAGTACGCTTACGAGACATGGAGACGTGGTGCTTACACATCCGACTGGACCAACCTCAACACTGGCAACTACTGGGCAATCCAGGGCGCACAGGCTACATTCGGTGTTGCTTGGGAGTCCATGCTGTCTGTAAAGGCTGACATCAACTCCGCTTACGAGTCCATCGACTCCATCAAGACACTGTCCAAGACATCTGACGAGGACATCGTTGCTGGTTACAAGATGGCACAGGATGCTGTTACTCTGTTCAATGCTTGGTCTGCTGATGATACATCCAGAGCTACAAAGGCTGGTGTAAACGCACTGCTCAAGCAGTATCACGGTTGCCTCGTATACGAGTACAACATGACATCTGCTGAGGCTCTCTACGATCTGATCGATGCAGCTAACGGTGTTGACGAGAAAACAGGCGAGAACAAGCTTGTATCTGATGGTGTTGCTCCCACCTACGGTCAGGCTGATTACTGGCAGCCTTCCTGGTCCAACAACACAACTGCTAAGCTCACAGATGCTAAGTGGAACATCAAGTCTACAGTAAACATCTACGTTCCCGTAGACGCTAAGGGCTTCTGGACAGGCGCTGACATCAAGGTTGGCACACGTCCCGACGAGTCTACTCTTCCTACAGGTGCTGAGAGATGGCAGCTCATCTCCGCTAAGACAAACTTCGACATCCTCAAGATGATCAAGGTTGATTCTTCCATGATCTCTGCTGACCTCGACAACAAGTCTGGTGGCAAGGATATCAGCGGCGATTCTAAGAACGCAGTTCTCGACAGAGCTTACGAGTGGAACACATTCGGCGCTCCCATCATCTACGGCGAGATGGCTACACATGATGAGAACGGCAATGCATTCCAGGTTTGCGACTGGTCTACAGGCGCTGACGTTCATAAGGACGGCGAGAAGAGCCGTATCGCTTACTACCTTGAGGGTGGCACAACACATCCTCACTTCTGGGAAGCTGATATGAGCGATGACTACAACACAAACATCGACTTCTCCAACGCTTACCTGCTTGCTGAGAACTACATTGCAGGCAACCACAAGGCTGTAGTAGAGGGCGCTGGCAACGATATCTATGATGTCGACACAACAGGTGTTGTAGCTAAGGAAGCTAGCGGTAACTCCAAGGAGTGGGCTATGGTATATCGTTACCTCAAGTACGCTCTGGAGGATAAGTACTCCGCAGTTGTAACAACTGAGACACACACAAGAGCTGATGTTAAGAAGCTCATCGACGACTGCTACGATCTCGCTGATCTGACAGGTGACGCAGCTATCTTCGAGGTAACTCACAATGCGATGGTTGAGGCTCGTCAGGATGCTCTTGACTGGCTGACAGAAGCTACAGCTGATAAGCTCTACAAGGATAACACAACATTCCACGTATTCGGCAACTACACTGTTGAGCTGGATAAGGATGGCGATGGCACACCTGAGACCTACTCTGTAGCATACAACTCCACAGGCGCTTACGATCACCTCTACGCTAAGTACGAGGCTCTGCTCAAGGAATACAACGCAATGAAGTACTCCTTCGGCGATATCTACGACAAGCTGGCTGAGGTTACAGCTATGATCGATGATGGTGATCTCGAGGCTACAACAGAGCTGCTCACCGCTCTCGATGAGACTGCATACCGTCTGTCTGTTGTTGATGATCTCGTTAACGAGACATACGATGAGAACCCCGCATTCGACGTTGACAGAGCATTCCAGGCTCACAACCGTCTGATCACAAACACAGGCGACGCTCAGAACATCGCTACAATCAACCAGGGCGTTACAACTAAGGATGGCGCTAACCCCACTCACGCAGCTCTTGCTACAGCTTACGACGCTCTGCTCGCAGCTGTTGACGCTCAGCTCGCTCCCGCAGCTCTGCTCGGTGACGTTGATGGCAACGGTACTGTAAATGCTCTCGACGCTTCCGCTCTGCTCGTTAACACTGTAAACGGTGTTACTATGGATGCTGCTGTTGCTGACTACGATAAGAACGGCTCTATCAATGCACTCGATGCATCTGCTATCCTGATCGCTATCGTTAACGGCACAGTTTAATCTGTAATTAATCATCATTTCAAGTTTTGTGATTAGTCCCCCAGTCGGAGCTTCGGCTCCGACAACGGGATTGATTATATAAACAAAAAACTATGGAGGAAAATAATATGAAGAAGATTTTATCTCTCGGCGTTGCTGCTGCTGTTCTTTCTATGACAGCTATCGCTGCATCTGCTGCTATCGCTCCCGCTATCATCGATGATGTTGTAGAGGGCGAGACAATCACAGTTGAAGTTGTTGCTAACGGCATGACACTTCCCGGCACACAGTTCACAGTTGCTGCTTCTGATAACCTGACACTGGTTGAGTCCACAGCTATCGGTGGCGGTTTCTTCGCTAACAACACATTTGCATGGGCTTCCACAGAGGCTGCTGCTGACGGTACAGTTCTTCTGACACTGGTTTACAACGTTGACGGCGCTGCTGATGATGAGGTTTCCGTAACTCTCACACCTGCTGCTGGCTTCGAGGCTGATGTAGACGCTACTGCTGCAGCAGCAGTTGTAGTTGCTGGTGAGGGCGTGATCGGCGATATCACATCTGAGGAGAGCACAGAGACTGTTGATATCACAGAGACTGTTGACATCACAGAGACTGTTGATATCACAGAGACTGTTGACATCACAGAGACTGTTGACACACCTGCTGAGTCCACAGAGTCCGCTGAGACTTCCAACCCTGGCACAGGTATCGCTCTTGCAGTTGCTCCCGCAATGCTCGCAGGCGCTGCTATCGTAGTTGCTAAGAAGAGAAAGTAATCCGGCATAGCTGAGATGATCTTATTCTGATTAAACATTGACCTCCCCTTTCGGGGAGGTTTTTGTTTATAGCTGTCAAATTACAGAGAGGTAAAAAATAACACAAGTTAACTCAGTGTGGAGAGATATAAAAAAGAGATACGAATTTTGTGAAATTCGACGAAAACGTTTTCAAGTGAATATGCCTTGAATATCTTGATTATATGTGCCGACTATATCTAGATGTTTTTGTGACAGTTTAGAAAAAAACAGACTATATATTGTAAAAAAGAGAAAATTGCTAAATAAGTGAGAACGAAAATAAGCAGCACTGATTATTTATCTATATTGCATAAAAAAATTCAAATCTTATTGACATCCGCGTATAAATTTGATATAATTAAAACGATATATATGATAGCGGTGTTATGGCTTGGTGAAAGATAACGCCTGATTTTTGCGGACGAAAGGGCTAAACATGGATCACATAATTGAAGCAAAAAGCGTCTGCATGGACTTTAAGATCGGTGACGGTAGCGTTGTTCATGCGCTGAAAGGTATTGATCTCCAGATCAGGCCGAATAAGCTGTCTGTGCTCAGAGGTCGTTCTGGCTCAGGCAAAACGACACTCATAAATATCCTCGGTGCGCTCGACAGACCCACTTCAGGTGAGGTCATCTTTATGGAGGAAGGCAACGACATTACAAAGCTCTCCGATCCTGAGAGGGATCGGCTGCGCCGCTTTGATATGGCGTTCGTGTTCCAGTCGGTCGCACTGATATCAACGATGACGGCTTTCGAAAACGTGGAATTCGCGCTGAGGCTGACAAAACTGCCTTATCGGGAGCGTGTTGAACGCGCTAAGCAAGCCCTCATTCAGGTCGGTCTGGAAAAACGTATGCATCATCGCCCGGGTGAAATGTCGGGTGGTGAGCAGCAGCGTGTAGCCATTGCGAGAGCAATTTCCACATCGCCCAAGATCATTTTCGCGGATGAGCCTACTGCCGAGCTCGACTCGCCAACAGGTTTTGCCGTAATGAATCTTTTCAAAGAGTTGGTTAGGAATAACGATCTAACGATCGTTATGACGACCCACGACACTTCAATGATGGAGATCGCTGATATCGTTTACACACTAGAGGACGGCGTTATCAGTGATATTACCGAGAACGCTTCTGCAGACGGGGAGGGATCGGATGCCTAAAAAGGTCATGTTGGCTCCGCCCGAAAACGTCATGGTACAGGCGGATAATCTGGTGAAGATCTACAAGTCCAAGGATGTCGAGGTAATGGCGCTTCAGGGACTGGATCTTACAGTAGAACGCGGCGAGCTGATGGGTATCGTAGGCGCGAGCGGCAGCGGTAAATCAACGCTGCTGAATATGCTGGGCGGCCTCGACAGACCATCCGCGGGCAGCCTTTTCGTTGACGGAAAGGATATGCTAAAGTTCACTGAAGAGGATTTCATCGAATACAAAAGGAATACAGTCGGGTTTGTGTGGCAGAATAATGCGCGCAACCTGATTCCGTATTTATCGGCACAGCAGAATGTTGAGATGCCGTTGCTGCTTTCGGGCTTTTCGGGCAGAAAGCAGAGGGCGTCGGAGCTTCTCGATATGGTGGGATTATCTCACCGTAAGAACAGCCGTCTTGACCAGATGTCAGGCGGTGAGCAGCAGAGAGTTGCGATCGCCATAGCGCTGTCAAATAACCCGAAGCTGCTTCTCGCAGACGAGCCGACAGGCTCGGTGGACACCGCGACGGCAAAGCTTATTCTGGATGTGTTCCGCGATCTTAACAAGGTCATGGGCGTTACGATCATTATCGTGACGCACGATACAAAGCTTTCGGCACAGATCGACAGAGTCGTTGCCATCAGAGATGGTAAGACATCTACGGAGCTTGTGCGTAAGGCTTCGGTGATCAAATCCTTCGGTCAGCTGACCGAGGAGGCGGCTGAGGCGGGTCACGAGGAGCTTTCAGTCCTCGACCGTGCAGGCAGACTACAGATCCCGAAGGAATATCTTGAGGAACTCGGCATCAAGGGCGGCGATAAGGTGCGCGTGGAGCTGGAGGACGGAAGGATATGTATTTACCCTCGGTTGTGAGGAATATGATTGTATCTTGATCGGGAGGAGAAGCCCGATTAGCGATATGCTGCAAAACAGTACTGATGAAAGGTGGATAATACCGTGGCAAAAAAGCAAGGTATGAAGCTGAAAAGATTAACATCGTTGTTCATGGCGACAATGGTGCTTACTACGACTGTTCAGGTTCAGATGACGTTTGGTGCCGCCGCTGAGGACAGTGCGGGTACCGATGGGTCATCAGTTAGTGCCGAAAATGTCGGCATGACAAGTAGAGAGGGCGCGTATAAAGCCTACATAGAAAAGCATTCAGGTGCGTCCTACCCGATGGAGGAAGTAACCGTTGATGTAACGAACTTCACTACAGAGGGCGTTGAGGTCTCGCTCGAAGACTTTCAGGGCGAAGAGGACTGCGTGGCTTGGGTAGACAGCGAAGGTACCATCGAATGGAAGTTCAATGTCGCAACAGCAGGACTTTACAACCTCGAGATGTTCTACTATCCTGTAGCAGGTCAGAATACAACAGTAGAAGTTGGTCTGAAGATCGACGGTGAGAATCCTTTTGACGAGGTGAAGCTGGTCGAGCTTGACCGTTACTGGAAAAGTGAAGGCGGCATCGTTCCCGATGAGCGCGGAAACCAGAAAAGACCTCCTCAGGTCGAGTATGATTGTTGGGTAAGATATCCCATCAAGGACAAGGATGGTCTGATCAACACACCGTATTTCTTCTACCTTGATGCAGGTCAGCATACTATCTCGCTGGACGCTGTAAAGACAAACATCTACATAAAGGGTATGAGATTCTTTAACAGCGCGGAGCTTCCGTCTTATGCAGACATCGCTCCGACACAGGAGCAGATCGATAATACTCCTGCACTGGCTGAGAACAAGCCTATACTTATCAGTGCTGAAACACCTGAGTATACTACGGCATCTACTCTCTATCCCACTTATGATAGAACAGATTACAATGTAGAGAGCCTTGATCTGCAGAATCATCCCACCAAGAAGCGTTACAACACGATCGGTACAGATACTTGGGATCAGGCAACTCAGGCGATCTGCTACGATTTTGATGTTCCAAATGATGGTTATTATACCATCCAGCTCAAAGCACGCCAGAGCACGATGCGCGGTTTCTTCTCCAACAGACGCGTGTACATTGACGGCGTAGTTCCCTGCAAGGAGCTTGATGATGTAAAGATCCAGTATGATCCCGACTGGCAGACAGTTGAGTTCAGCGACGCTAACGGCCAGCCTATCTATCTTCATCTTACAGCAGGTAAGCACAGGATAATGCTTGAAGCTATCCCCGGTGATATCGGTGAGGTAATGCAGCGTCTTGATGATCTTATCTTTGATCTTAACTACTATTACAGACGTATACTTATGATCACGGGCCCTAGCCCTGACGAGTATAACGACTACTTCCTCGATGAGCAGATCCCCGAGCTGCTGGATGTTTTCCAGAACGCTATCGA
>SVMQ01000259.1 GCA_015067375.1 Oscillospiraceae bacterium
AAGCCGCGACATCGACCTTGATATAGACAGCGAAGCGCATACCGTGGCAGGCTGGGTGCTGGAGCTTTTCGGAAGCATCCCCAAAAGCGGCGACACCCACGAGACCGACAACTATATCGTGACAGTGCTTGAAGCGGCAAACCTGAGAGTGAGCAAGATACGCTTCGAGATAAAGGCAAGGCAGGACGAAAACGACTGACGGAGGACGTAAGAAAATGACAGTTGAACAGCTTCAGAAGATGATACTTGACGCAAAAAAGGAGAACGATGTGTGCATTCTCGCGCATAGCTATCAGACGCGCGAGATATGCGAGATAGCCGACATCGTTGGCGACAGCTTCAAGCTCAGCGTTGAGGCACAGAAAGTAAAGAACCGCAAGATAGTAATGTGCGGCGTGCATTTCATGGCAGAAACAGCAAAGCTGCTCTCCCCCGACAAGACCGTTGTGATAGCCTCGGATGAGGCAGGCTGCCCGATGGCGGAGCAGTTCAGCCCTCAGCAGGTCATGGAGTTCAGAGCGGCTCACCCTGAGTACGCGGTAGTGTCCTACATCAACACCACCGCCGCGCTCAAATGTGTGACGGACGTGTGCGTGACCTCCTCCTCGGCGGTAGAGATAGTCGGAAAGCTGGAAAACAAAGACATCCTGTTCATCCCTGACAAGAACCTCGGCGCATTCGTGCAGGCAGCATACCCCGACAAGAACGTTGTCTGCTGGGACGGCGGATGTCCCGTTCACGGCAGGATGACCGCCGCTGACGTCAAAGCGATAAAGGCGAAGTTCCCCGAGGCTAAGTTCCTCGTCCACCCCGAGTGTCCTCCCGAGGTCTGCAACGGCGCGGACTACATAGGCTCTACAGCAGGAATCATCGACTATGCGCGCAAGTCCGACGCTGAGCAGTTCATCATAGGCACCGAGATAAGCATCACCGCACAGCTGAGCTACGAGATGCCGCAAAAGCAGTTCTTCAATCTCTCAAAGCACCTTATCTGCACAGACATGAAAGCCACCACGCTCGTTGACGTGTACAACGCGGTATGCGGCAAGGGCGGCCTTGAGATAACCTTTGACGCCGATACCGCGGCAAAGGCACGCGGCTGCATCGACGAGATGATAAGGCTCGGAGGATGATATGTAAACAATTATGGGGCGGATGATATCCGCCCCTGCTATATATGACGACGTTACCGCGATGATGCGCATTTTTCGGTCACAGCACGCTGTGACCCTACTGCTGTAAAAAACATAGGGCGGCTGATTGCCGCCCTTTTTGTTTGTAACGCATGATCGCGCGTATCCTGCGGTCACAGCACGCTGTGACCCTACAGACGGTATGTTACAAAACAGCCCTCTTGCTGTTATCGCCATACCATAACGACACCGCGACCTACATCACCCGTTCTCAATGCTGAACTGCATCTTTCCGTTGTCCAGCAGCCGCATATCGTCGGTATCGAGATAGTCCTCGACGTACTGCTTTTTCAGCAGCTCGCGCGGGATGAAGTCGTTGTACTTTCCCGATATCTCACAGTTGTCGGGGATGGTGAACGTATACTTATCCGCGCCGTGTTCCTTTATCTCGTCAAGCGCGGCGCAAAGCTCCTCCTGTGCCATGGATGTGCGCACCTCGATGCACACGGGGATGTATCGGCTGAGCCACACGGACGCGTCAAAGCCCCTCTGCCTCAGCGCATAGACCAGCGCCGCCGTACCCCTTGTGCCGATGAACGGGAACACCGCATACAGCGTGTCCGTTATCTTCACGACGCTTCCCATTGCCGACAGCGTACTCTGACGGCAGGCGCGGCGTATGTCCGAAAGCCTTGCTCTGGCGCTCTCGTCAAGGAACGCGTATTCCTCGTCCGAGCCTATAACATCGCGTATCTTCTTCATAACGCGCGTGTGGACGTACTCGTTGCCCGTGTCCTGCCACATATTCGCGGAGATGCCCTTTATCTGCTTCACATAGATGCGGCGCTCCTTTTTGTCAAGCTGAGTTACCTCCCATGCCTGTCCTGCAAGCGCGAACTGTGCGCCCTCAGGAAACGGACTCTGCACCGTGCCTATCTCCTCTGCTTCACAGCGCACGGAGAACTCGTCGGGAACTGAGAACACCGCAAGAAACTCGTAATTTGACACCGCCGCCTCGCCTCTGGCGCCTATCAGCAGACCGCCGTCCTCGCTTCGCTCAAGCTGTCCGTTCTCCAGCATATAGCGTAGCAGCATGAGGTAATCATCCTTGCTGACATGACGAAACGGCGCAAGCGTCAGGATGTACTTTGCAAGCTCCTTTGGCTGCACCTCGCCGCTGGAAGCCATGTGGCTCATGGTCTGATGATACAGCAGGCTGTACGGCAGCTTAGGCAGGTACATCGGCTCTACAAAGCGTTCGCGCGTGTACAGCAGTATCATCGCGATGCACATCACAAAGTCCCAGTTTACCTCCTTGTAGAACTCCTGTGGCGGCAGGCTCACATCATGGCGGAATGCAAACCGCATCTCAGCTGTGCCGCCGCGCCTGCCTGTTCTTCCGAGGCGCTGCACCAGTCCCGAAACGGTCAGCGGACAGCCTGTCTGCACGATGCGTTCAAGATGACCGAGGTCTATTCCAAGCTCCAGCGTTACCGTCGCGCCCGTACACACGGGCATTTCCGCGGACTTCATGCGCTGCTCCGCAAACTCACGCAGAGCAGGCGATATATTGGCGTGATGCACAAGGTACAGCGAATCGCGCTCGCTGCCGCGCTGCTGCTGTATGCGCTTCATGTGGGCGATGTTCTCCTCCACCTCCGCCTTGCTGTTGGAAAAGAGGATGCAGCGCTTGTTGTATGTGCTTTCGTACAGGTAGGAGTAGTAGTTCTCCAGCAGCACTTTAGCATCACTGTTTAGTATCTTCTGCTTTATCGGGAAGTACCTCACGGAGAGCCGCACGCTGCGCCCCTTGTCCTGCACATTCGGAGTGATGCAGCTTCGACCTGTACCCATGCAGAGCCACTCCTCCGCGTTGGTGCAGTCACCGAGCGTTGCCGAAAGCCCTATCCTCCGCGGATGGAAGCCTATCAGCCGCGCCAGCCTTTCCAGCAGACACAGCAGCTGCAGACCGCGGTCGTTGTCCATGAAATAATGCACCTCGTCGATTATTACGAAGCGAAGGTCTGAGAACAGCCTGTAAGCCCCCGAGGAATTGCGCATCAGCATGGATTCAAGGGATTCGGGCGTGGTCTGGATGATACCCGACGGGCGCTTGACAAGGCGCTTCTTTGCCGCCTGAGAAGC
>SVMQ01000260.1 GCA_015067375.1 Oscillospiraceae bacterium
GCACAGGCTTATGAGATATCCGTCAGAAAGCGTTATATAGTAACGCTTCAGCAGGATATACATCTCAAAGAAGCGCAGGCGGCTCAGAAGCGCGCAGAGGTCGAGGCACAGCTTAATGTGGTGGTGGAAGCGACCAAAGACGTAAAGACCCTTGAAAAGCTGGAGGAAAAGCAGCTTGAGGAATACAAGGCGCTTGAAAATAAGGAAAACGAGCAGTTTATAGAGGAGTTCGTTTCCAATGCGTCGATAAGGAGCATGACTTAAAGTGATATCAAGGCATACGCCATGATATATATTATTATAATATTGTAAGGAGGTGAAAGAAAAAGTGGCAGTTTCAATGAACGCCGGTTTCATGCGAAGTGATTACATGATATCCGACGCTGCACTGCCGATGCGAATGGATGAGCTTGAGCAGCTCGAACAGGCGTCAGAGTTCTCTTCGATACTCGGGGAGATGGGCAAGGTCACTGCAAATGAGGCTGTACCCGTTGATGCCGATACCGCAAAGCTCGCTAATACGGTCGTAATGCAAGAGCAACCGTCGGATAATGCTTCCGCGCTTAGCAAGGAAGATCTTAAAGAGCTTGCAATGGCGGTGGTTCGCGGCGAGATGAAGCTTGACGAGATCCCTGAGGAGTACGTTACCGACGTGCTGGTGATGGTTATCGCAATGATGCTGCTTGGTATTCCCGAGGACGAGATACCCGCTTTGGAGGAAGCGTCTGAAGATACTGAGGCGGTTGAGCCTGTAAGGCTTGATATCGCGACAGCAGAAGCTTTTATCAACGTAGTCCGCGAGAACGACGAAGCACAGGTCACCTTAGATATCATTAAGACTATCCAAGGTCAGACAGAGCAGCTTGATATTCCGCAGGAGATGAAGCAGGCGCTGACAAAGCAAATTCAGACCGTTATCTACACGATGAACGAGCACGCAGCACAGGCGGCAACACCTGAATCAGCCGATGTTAATGCCGATATCAGTGATATCGACGCGGCAGAGCTTCCTGCAGGTGTTGAGGCTATCGAAGCTGTAACAGAGCAGGCTGTAACGAATAATTCTTCGGCGCAGCAACAGCAGATGTCGCAGCAGGATACAGCACAGGCGGCACAGCGTTCCACACAGACGGCGCGCACAGCGGATACTGCAAAGCTTGACGAGGAATTTGAGCAGCTGAGAAAGGCAATGACCGATTTTACTGTGAAAAAGACCGAGCATGAGCAGCAAAACAATGCAGTGCAGACCAATGTTGTAGAGAACACATCAAAGAGCAGGCTGGTTTCTAAGTCCGATGAGCTTATGATGCTGAAAAATGCAGCTAAGCCTACAGTGAACGATGTTAGCGTTAAAACCGCAGTGAATGAAGCAAACGCAGAGCCTACAGGTGAAGCAATTCTTCCCCAGACTGTATCAGAGCAGCTTCCCGCAGTGTTCACAAGACCCGACGGCACCGAGATATCGGTTAAGCCTGAGGAGGTAGTTCGTCAGGTGGCAACAAGCATTATCGAGCAGACGACAGTATCGGCAGAGGGCGACACCGAATACAGTGTTACGCTTAATCCCGAGGATCTCGGAAGCATCACGGTAAAGCTTACAAAGACAATCGAAGGCTCGCTTTCAGTAAGCATTATGGCAGATAACGCAAAGACTCAGCGTCTTATCGAGCAGAACAGCGCGGCTATCCAGCAGGGACTTCGCGAAAACGGCATTGAGCTTGAAAGCTGGCAGACCGTAAATGAGTCGCAGCAGGAAAACAGAGCTGAAGACTACAACGGCAGCAGCAAAAATCCCTACTATCACGCAGAGGAAGATACCGAAAGCGCAGATGAGGGCGACAACAGCTTTGCAGAGCTGATATCGGCGATGTAAGCTGAAAAAATCTTACGAAAGGAGAAAGACATGGCAGATACCACTATTTTAAGCACGCTCACGAGCTATGAGCAGATTCAGGCTAATCACGAGAGATATGCGGATAAGTTTTCCGATGCAAATTCGGAGATAGTTAATTCCGAAACGTTTCTTAGCCTTCTTGTTGCGGAAATGACAAATCAGGATCCTCTGGAGCCTACTTCAAACACCGAGTTCGTTACTCAGATGGCACAGTTCACACAGCTTCAGTATTCGCAGGACTCCAGTACATACGCAAAGGCTAACTATGCGGCTTCTCTTGTTGGCAAGACTGTTACCGCTGTCAAGATGGACGGCGCAGAGCAGGTTACAAAGACAGGCGTTGTTGAGAATGTTACCAAGAGCGGCGACACCTACATCGTTAAGGTCGACGGAGTTTCATTTGATATCTCCAAGATAACCGCAGTTTCCGAAACAGCGTCCAAGGACACAGGTACAAGCACTGACACTGTTATATCTACAGGCTCGGCACTGGGCGACCAGATTTCCAGAGCTTCGATGATGATCGGTCTTAATGCTACCGTACAGGCGCAGACAAGCAGCGGAAAGGTCGTTGATGCGGGCACTATCAACGCTATTCAGATCAAGAACGGCGAGATCCACGTTGTTATCAACGATATTTCCTACAAGCTCACCGATGTTGTTGAGGTTGCATACCCTGATTACAACGTTCCCTCTGTAGAGGATACGCAGAGCGGCGAGAACACAGCTACAGCACCCGAGCAGCCCGAAGAGGTAAAGGAAGAGCTGGCAGCAGATGAAACTATAGGCACGGATATCGAGGATATCGAAGATCCGATTTGACAGTATAAGCATGGAGGCTTGATTTTATGCTGATAAGCGAATACTTAGCGCTTCGCAATCAGATCAGCGTTACCACGGGAACAACGGTTTCCCCGGGCATTCAAACAGCTTCGACGGAGCAGGCTTCGCAGGAAGGCTCGTTTGCGGCGGCTTTGCAGGAAAAGCTTGCAGAAAAGCAGCAGACAGGCGGCGTGGAGTTTTCAAGACACGCAATTCAGAGGCTGGAACAGAGAAGCATCGACATTGCCGAGGGCGACACTCTTGAAAGACTTAATAGGGGCGTAGAGATCGCGGCTGATAAGGGAAGCAATGAAACACTTGTCCTTGTGGATCAAACAGCATTTGTTGTAAGCGTTAAGAACAACAAGGTAATCACAACTCTCTCAAACGAAGATCTGAGAGGAAACATTTTTACAAACATAGATTCCACCGTTATAATATGAACGGACCTTGACAGGAATTCATGCCGATGCTGCGACTGAGCAAAGGCGAACGATGGATCTTGTTACTAAACATAATATGGAGGTCACAAAATGGTAAAATCACTTTATTATTTTCTAT
>SVMQ01000261.1 GCA_015067375.1 Oscillospiraceae bacterium
GATCGCGGTGGCTGAATTTGATACTAAACAAAAGACCAATTCTTCAAGGAAGTGATTAAGCTTGATCAGAAAGTGCATATCCTGCGTTTTTAAGATAAGCGATGGAATAACAAGACAGCCTGTGACAGCGTCTGCAGTGTGCTTGTATGTTGACGGCGTTCCTGTGAGAGCTGAATACAAGCAGGGTGGCTATTTTATATTGCTCGGTCTTGAGGAGGGCGCTCATACTGTTGCGGTGCAGTCGTACAGCTATCAGACTGAGCTGTTGGCAATAACAGTGGATCACAGTGTTATTGTGCGACCCGAGAGCATGGTAAGATATATCGTGCTGAATCCATCCGAAAAGCATCCGCGTGCAGCGGCTATGCCCTCGCTCAGAGGTAGCGCAGCAGGCTTTGACAGGATATATCTGCAGCGCCGCGGCGGAGAAATGAAGATCGCCGAGGACGATGCTACTGAGGGCAAAACTGCAATACGTCTGTTTTGTTCCAAAAGCGGCGCATCGCTTCCGTCAGTTTATCTGATAAATGACAAAGCAGCATCAAAATGTGAGTTTGTGATGCTTAAAGGTGCGGACGGCGATATGTATATGCTCGACGCTCCGTTAAAGCATACTCATCCTCGCTCTGCTGACGTTATACCGCTTTCAGCAGTCAGCTGCAGTGACGACGGCACATTTTATTTTGTGTTGTTGCCTGACCTTATCGACTCAAAGAGTGAGGCGGAAACGAAGCTTACTATACTCGCTGAGAAAGGCGATAAGCTTTGCAGAGCTGAGGTTACAGTGAAAAACAAGGGAATTACAGAGCTTGGTGCGCTGGAGTTCAAGAAAGGATAGATGATCCATGAGCAATCCTGCTGTCATGACAGCGATATGTCAGTGCTCTTTTGGTGCAGCACCTGTACCGTTGATAGTTACATCGCAGACTACGGTGGTAAGTGGAGTGTTCCCCGTGGCTACCATTATGGATATACCAAAGCTGCCGATGACGTTTGGTATGTGCAGAAGCATGAGCAATCCTACCGTTTCAGCAGCGACAGCGAGTGCAGGAGGTGTTCTGACCCCTATGCCGTGTATTCCCGCGTGTACGTTACCGTGGTCGCCCGGCTCGAAAAGCGTTATCATCGGAGGGAAACCCGCGCTCAACAAATCAAGTAAATGTGCGTGTAGCTATGGCGGTCAGATCACTATAAAATCCACACCTGCTACAACTGTACAGATTCCATGATCTTCAAGGAGAGATGACCGAGAATGGGAAAGCTTAAGCTTTTGCTGGCACTTTTCATGGGAACCCTGATAGTGTTTACGGCACAGCGTGTGTATTACGCTAAGACAGATACGCTTGACAGCATCTGCAGTGATATATTGTTCACGCGTCTTGCCGTAGAGTCCCAGCAGTACACAAGACAGATAGAATATGGACTTGAAAACGGAAAGAGTCTTGACAATTTCTATAACATCCAGTCTATATTGAACAGCGTTAAGCGCTGCTATTCATATACGAGCGGTGCATACATAATCTCTGATGATTACAGGCTGCTGTACTCTAATTCCGATGACGGAAGCACAGCGCCACGCGCTATCAGTATAAGGGATTTTGATGATAGCAACATCTATTCCGTAACAAAGGACGCGGATGATTTTATCCTGACTATGCCGATATATGGTCGAGGAGAAAAGATATACGGTTATCTTGCGATGCGCATAAAAAGCACTGCGATCGGCAATACGCTGTCTGAGTTTTATGTGGAATATCGCCTGCAGGCAGTGATACTGACGATACTGACATTCTTGTCAGGCTCGATAATCATCATTCATCTGTGCAGGAGCAAGGAGCGTCTTTTCAGACAGTGCTTCGGTGTTATAACAGGCTCTGTATGCTCGTATATCCTTGTTGATGGTGCAGTATCGATATTAAAGCTCCAGATAATGATAGAGGGTATCATACAGCAATCCATCTCTAAGATAACCCTGTCACTTCAGAACGATCTTGATACGGTGCAGCAGAAGGGTGTTGCAGTCGGAAAGATAATGGACTTCAACAGCTGGCTTTTTGAGAGCGGAAAGAATATACCGTTTATTGAAAATCTGATATATGATAAGAATTACAAGATCACAGCCACTGTTTCCGAGGGGTATATCGGAGAGCAGATATGGAGATATGCGGCGGTAATTCTGATCGTACTGCTGATAGCGGCTGCAGCCGGTCTGTCCTTGCGGCTGATCGTCGGGGCTTTAGAAAGAATAATTGTAAAGAGGAATATCAAAAATGCCAATAGAGCTGTCGAATAAAGGGGAAATATTGCAAAAGCTAAATGAGCGCAGGCTGAAAAATTCATTTCTGATAAATACGATGGAATCTATCGAGGTGGATGAATGTGTGATGTATCATAATTCTGTCGCCATCCATCAGAAGGAGAGCGGATTCTGGCTCTTCGGTTTGGAGGACAGAGGTGATTTTAAGCAGCTGTATAAGCAGCTTATGCTGCCGCTCGGAACTTTTTATGTGAATGACTGTGCTTTTTTCACTGAGATACTTCAGCTGATACCTGAGGCGCAGGCACAGGAATATGTTCAGTATGTTCTGGAATCGCACAAGTTCGTGCCTTGTCCTGCTTCCATAAATCCCGAGATCGAGGTAGTGACGCTTGATAAGAGCTGGACTGATTTCATCCTCACGCTGTACCATAGCGCGGAGTTCGGTCATAAGGAATATATCGACAGGTGCATAGAGCTTAATTCGGGCTTCGGCGCACTCTGGAACGGACAAAAAGTCGGATATGTCACGATACATCTTGACGGGGAGATCGGTTCTATGGTAATATCAGAGTATGCAAGAGGCAAGGGCGTCGGCAGGACGCTGATGCAGCATATCACTCCGCTTTATGCAAAGCGTGCAAGCATAGGCTGCGGATTTGTCTTACCCGATAATCGCACATCCAAGCGGATGATGGAAAACTCGTGCTTTGAGCTGATGGGTAATAATATCATTTGGGTCTACCATTGAGTATATATTGAAGGGAGAAAAAAATGAAGATAAAAAAGTTATTGAAAAAAGCATTGTCTGTTATTGCAGCGTCGGCTATATGCATCTGTGCTGCAGGCTGTGACAATGCTATGACAGGACAGGATACAACAGTTAACGTGGCGCAGCCCGGCGCTGAGGCGGGCGGAAGCGTCGTTCGTGCATACCAGCCTATCAAGAAAGCTGACGGCTCTAAGTTCAAGCTGGCGTATGTGGATATCGACCCGTATAACGAAA
>SVMQ01000012.1 GCA_015067375.1 Oscillospiraceae bacterium
GGAGTGTCGGCAAAGCTCCAGAAAGCACTGCTCGATATCGCACCGCGACAGCGGCGGTGAGCATACGATGCTCCTGCCTGCTATCGTAACAGCGACCGCTGGTCTGCCTGCACGCAGCCGCACCTCTGCAAGCTCGCGGTGTGTTATGCCATCGGGAAGTCGTATCAGCTGCTCTGCCGTTTTAAGCGGAAGCTCCGCAGTCCTTGCTTTTATCATGAAGTCCTCCTTTGCTGATGCTTTGTACAAATGTATGTGCAACTTGTCCTTTTTAGAACGTATCGTACAGATCCGTGCTATATTATATATAATATGTATGTTCTGATTACAAAAAAGCGCGAAGCTTATTCCACAGTTTTGTAACAAGTGACAAATGTTCGTGAAACTTACGAATAATTACATAGACATAACAAACAAAAAAATTGATCTGCTGTTTGGGTTTTATTGCTTTTTTACGAAAACAAGGGGTGTGATTAGTGAAAATTGCTAGTTTTGCTATGGATGGTTGAAAAAAAGACGATATCATGACAAAAGTCTTGTTTTGTCCGAAATTCGCTTGACATTTAATATCTTATCTGCTATAATTCATTTTGGTTGGCGGGAGGAAACTCACGCCGGAATGTTTACAAATAATTTTTTAAATGACAAAGGAGATTACTATTATGAAGAAGATTCTTGCTATTGCTATGATCGCTGCTATGGCACTCGCTTGCACCGCTTGTGGTGACAAGGCTGCTGACAACTCCGGCGCTGCTACATCCGAGGCTTCTGACGCTTCCGTTGCTGATGCTTCCGATGCTTCTGCTGCTGACGCTTCTACTGCTACAACAGCTGAGGCTTCTGTTGCTGAGTAATTCACGCAAACGATCATCCCCCATGGTTTTCATGGGGGATATTTGTTTTTTCAGAGCTTTTTATAGCGCAAGCCCCGAATGTATGTTTCGGGGTTTGTTTTATTGGGAATTTTGCCTATATTTTTATGCAATATATACAAAAATCATGTTTGATATTGAAATTAATTGTATTGTATGCTATACTGTTAGTATAGATTATTTATTGTGGAGGCTTGCATGGTCTATACGGTTACTTTCAACCCTGCAGTGGACTACGTTGTCCGCTGTGATGAGGTCAGGAAAGGCGCGGTGAACCGCACTGAAAGCGAGTTCTTCTGCTTTGGCGGCAAGGGTATAAATGTATCTCAGGTGCTGTCACAGCTTGATACGGACACGCGAGCGCTCGGGTTCGTTGCAGGTTTTACGGGTGCAGCTATCGAGCAGGGACTGGCGGAGCTTGGCATACAGACCGACTTCGTGCATATAGAGCAGGGCTTCTCGCGCATCAATGTGAAGATAAAGGCGGCTGAAGAGACCGAGATAAACGGGCAGGGGCCTGTTATAGAGGAGCGGCATCTGGCTCAGCTCTATGAAAAGCTGGACGGCATTGCCGAGGGCGATACGCTGGTGCTGGCAGGAAGTGTGCCGAAGTCTATGCCCTCGGATATTTACGAGCGCATACTGGCACGCCTGTCTGACAGGGGCATACGCACGGTGGTGGACGCATCGGGCGCGCTGCTGACGAATGTGCTGAAGTATCATCCGTGGCTGATAAAGCCAAATTCGCATGAGCTGTCCGAGATATTCGGCAGGGAGCTTACAACGGCTGACGAGATAGCCGAGTATGCTGAAAAGCTTCGCGAGATGGGCGCGCGCAATGTGCTGGTGTCTATGGCCGGCGACGGCGCACTGCTGGTGGATGAGAGCGGCGAGCGGCACTGTTGCGGCGTATGCAGCGGAGTTGTGAAGAACTCCGTCGGTGCAGGCGACTCTATGGTGGCAGGCTTTGTTGCAGGCTTTGACAAGGGCAGCGAATACGCGCTGAAGCTTGGCACGGCTTGCGGCGGCGCAACGGCTTTTTCTGACGGGCTTGCGCAGCGCGAGGAGATATACAGGCTGCTGGAGCAGCTTTGACAACGCAATTCATTAACAGGAGGTGCGTATTATGATGAAGATCATACAAGGTAAGGGCGTTTCGAGCGGAATCGCACTTGGACGGGTGCGGATGTATATCCGCGATGAGATCAACGTAATGCGTATCAATATAGACAATCCCGACGCGGAATACGAGCGCTACAACGCCGCGCGTCTGGAGGCGATGGCACAGCTCAATGCGCTGTACAAGAATGCGCTGACCGAGATGGGCGAGAACAACGCGATGATCTTCGGTGTACATTGCATGATGCTTGAGGATCCCGATTACAACAACTCCGTCGAGGGTATCATCCGCAGGCAGAGCGTCAATGCGGAGTATGCGGTGGCTGCTACGGCTGACAACTTTGCGAGGATGTTCGCGGTGATGGAGGATGACTATCTGCGCGAGCGCGCTTCGGATGTGCGCGATATCTCGCGGCGCGTGCTCAAGTGCCTTATGCACAAGCAGGTGCAGCAGATGGACGCGAATGACAGCTGTGTTATCTGTGCGCAGGATCTTGCGCCGTCGGAAACAGTTCAGTTCGACAAGAAAAAGGTGCTGGCATTCTGCACGGCGAGAGGCTCGTCTACATCGCACACCGCGATACTCGCGCGCACGCTGGGCATCCCGGCGGTCACGGGAATCGGTGATGAGCTTGCGGAGCTGCGCGACGGCGACGCTATCATAGTTGACGGCGGCACAGGCAGGCTGTATATCAATCCCGACGAGCTGACCTACAGGGAGATGCTGCACAAGCTGGAGTGCGCGAAGCACCGCACCGCTTATCTCAGCACGCTGCGCGGACATGACAACATCACACAGGACGGACACCGCGTCAATCTGTATGCGAACGTCAGCAGTCTGGAGGATGTTGCGATAGCGCTGGATAACGACTGCGGCGGCATAGGTCTGTTCAGGAGCGAGTTCTTGTATCTTGACAGGGGCGAGGCACCCACGGAGGAACAGCAGTTCCTTATCTACAGGCAGATACTGGAGCGCATGGAGGGCAAGCGCGTCGTTATACGCACTCTCGATATCGGCGCTGACAAGCAGTACGGCTGCTTTACGCTGGCGAAGGAGGAGAATCCCGCGCTCGGTCTGCGCGGAATACGCTTCTGTCTGGCTAATCCGATGCTGTTCAAAACGCAGCTGCGCGCGCTGTTCAGGGCTTCGGCGTATGGCTGGCTCGCAATAATGTTCCCGATGATAATCTCCGTTGAGGAGATACGCAGGATAAAGGAGATCATCACTGATGTCAAGGATGAGCTTCGCAGAGAGCATCTGCCGTTCCGTGAGGACGTGGAGCTTGGCGTGATGATAGAAACCCCTGCGGCGGTGATGATAAGCGATCTGCTTGCAAAAGAGGTGGACTTTTTCAGCGTAGGCTCAAACGATCTCACACAGTACACGCTTGCGGTAGACAGGCAGAATCCCGAAGTGGAGCAATACAGCGATCCGCGTCATGTTGCGCTGCTGCGTATGATACGAATCACCTGTGAGAATGCGCACAAGGTCGGCGCTTGGGTCGGCATCTGCGGCGAGGTCGGTGCGGATGAGGAGCTTACAGAGGCGTTCCTTGCGATGGGCGTGGATGAGCTTTCTGTAACGCCTACGGAGATACTGCCGCTTCGTGAGAAGATACGCGGTCTTGATCTCAGCAGGAGAGAGAAGATACTTTCGGCGATCGGCGTGGCATGGTGATACTTGACAAAAGGCTGACAAGGGTATATAATAATAGTTGCTATTTATGGCAATATGATCTTGGAGGTAGATTGAAATGAAATTAAGGATCAAGGCGCTGCTTGCTGCAGCGGTCATGGCAGCAGGCTGTATATTCTGCACAGGATGTAATCCGATGCTCCTTGCAATGATCGGCAGTGCTGTCGTTGTTCCCACAAGCATGGGTGTTGTGACGGATTCGCGTATCACGTCGGCAGACCAGACCGCCGCACAGATAAGAAACAACACCACAAGCTATCTTACAAAGCTGAATTCAAAAGGTATCACTATGACAAATGACTACGATTTCACGCTGGTCATTGAGATCGATGAGTCGGGAAGATGGGCGTTATACGGCGGCAGCTATGGCGACTGGTTGGATTCTACCAATCACTGGGGTACTGATTCCTCTTATGACACTGATAAAGAAAATTATTACACTGCTTACATGAGAGATATGCTGGCAGATCTTACTAACGCTTATGCAGAGGTGCATTTCTCAAACGGCAAGTGCATCGGCGTATCTGTTATCCCAGGTCAGACATCCTGCGGCAATGTTACTATGCCTTCGCTCAGTGACTTCAAGGGTACGACTACTAGTGCATTTTCGGAAAAGTCCGGACAGTCGGGCGATACTATCGTTGGTACAGCGCCTAAGCTCGATGTAGGCGGCTATTATTACTACTGATCATAAAAGGAGCAGCGCATGGCTAAACGTGATGACCGCAGAAAAGGACAGACAAAGCTCGACAGGGCTATAAAGCGTAACTGGATAATCTGCGCGGTTACTGGCGCGGCTATCGTGGTGCTTATGATGATGTCTAAGTAAACCGTACATAAAAAAGGGCAGGATGTTCCTGCCCTTTTGTTATGCGATCTGACGCGATGGGTGTGTTTTCCTCAGGGGAATATCATATACTCTCTATGGCATAAATATGGGGCGGAAAATATTCCGCCCCACTGTTTATTATGTATCTGATCCTGTATCGTTGGAGCTTTTGCGTCTGCACAGAAGTATCGCGCTGACTGTGCCTGTAATGAATATCGGTATCAGCATGATAAGCGACATCACTACCAGCGCGTGTTCAGGCATCTCGAGGCTCATCAGCGCCGCCTCAGAAAACAGCACGCTTGCCATAACACCCATACCGCACTGATTGTTCACGCCATGGCAGATCGCAGCAGGGAATACCGACTTTGTGCGCTCCGCCAGCAGCGTGAGCAAGCAGTTGTCAAACGTACACATAACGCACATAAGAAGTATTCCGAGCCACGGGAACAGCGGATAATCCAGACCGAAGTTGTGACCCTGCGCTGTTATGGGCGCGTGCCACAGACCCCATATAACTCCGCCGAGGATGAGTGCGGCAGGCTTTGGCATCAGCTTCAGCAGCTTAGGCATCATGTAGCCGCGCCAGCCGAACTCCTCACCGAAAAACATCACGATACCCGTCAGTCCGAACGAAGCCATTGCAAGCAGCGTAGGCAGTCCCACAGAGAAGAACTCCTTGTTGAACAGGTCAGACAGCTGCACATCGCGCATGAATAACGCGCACATCAGAAAAGCCGCTGCCGTGGCTTCCGCAAGCTTTACTACGACCGCCGCAATGTAATACTTCACGTTCTTCCTGTTGAGGTTAAGTCCCAGACGGCAGTCCTTGAAGCCCTCCTTTGTGATAAGTCGGGTCAGTATATTTGCCACAGACGGCGAAAGCATACCAAGCATGAGGAACAGGGATACTCCTGCACTAGCGCCTGCTTCGCCTGTGCAGATAGGCTCGCCGTAATGCTCCCTCAGAAAGGGTACTGCAATGAATGGCAGTGCTGACAGCGCGCAGAATATGATAAGCCGTATTATCTCGGTCTTTTTGTCCGATCTTTTTGTATCAGCCGTCATAGCTCTCGACCCCCTTCAGATAAAGCTTTTCGGACAGCCTGCAGGACAGTATGTACGCCGCCAGCGACACCCACGGAAGCAGTCCGATAAACCACAAGCCAAGCTTGCTCATGCCATCGCCCGTAAAGAAAGCAGCGATATTTTCTACCGCATCATCACTTGTCAGGAACGAGATATCCCCGAAAAGTCCGTAGATGATTGCTGCCAGCACTATGCTCATAACGATGCCCATCTTGATGTTGGTACCCTTGTTCACGCCAAAGCGCAGCGAGAACGGAAACTCTATCGAGTTTATCAGAAGCTGTCCCCAGAACAGCACGTGCAGCATCATGGCCAGCGAGCTTGCGCCGAGTGCCGCTGCCACACTGTCCACCAGCGACAGCCACGATACCATAACTACATTTGCGATAAGCACGATGTAATATTTGCTCTGCACCTGTCCCTTTGCCGCTTTAGGTGTGGATGTAACAAAGCCGCACCACTTCACATTCTCGTCCTTGCGTAAAAACTCCGTCTGTATAAAACCTACAAAGAAGAAAAGCATGAAGTATATCACAGTAAATATCATCGTCAGCTCCGACATATCCTCGGGGACAGAAGTCGCAGACATAAGCAGTATGTATATCGTCATCACCAGAGTAACGCCTGCTGTTGTCCACAGCGCCTTTTTGTGGAGGATAAACTCCTTGTAAAGCAGTCCTGCCATTACTTCTCCCTCCTTTTCATCAGTAGCGCCGTGCCTGCCCAGCCTGCCGCAACCAGCGCAGCGAAGATCAGCGGCGAAAACGGCAGTATCGCAAGAGGTATCTTCTCCAGCACTCCGCTTTCAATACCGTTCTGGGGGTCTGTCAGATATACGAACACAGCACCCACTGCCATACACAGTCCCAGCAGCACGATACCTGCCTTATCCGACGAGCCAAGCAGCATTATACCCAGCTGAAACAATGTCGAAAACAATGTAGTTCCAAGCAGTATCAACGTGATAACAGCGAATATGTTCAGGGTAAACGCTTCGCCGCGGATAGCACAGACAAGCGCAGCATAAGCAAGCGACAAGCCGTAGCCGATAAGCGAAGCCGAAGTAAACACTATGCAGCGCGCCGCGGAAAACTTCCACGCAGATACGGGGGTCGAGATGCGGAATCTGTTCCAGCGCGGATTCAGATCCTTTATTACTCCCACCTCGCACAGGGTGCCAAGCATACAGCCTATCATGGCAGGCATATACAGCATCATAGGAATCACCGCCTCGCCCATTGCCTCAGTCGCCTCGGGCGGCAGCTTCGAGAGATTTCCTATCTCAAAGCTCAGCTGAACGAGCAGCATAAACCCCGCAACGCCGATAAAACCGATCACCATGGCAAGGTTCTTGCGGCAAAGTATAAGCTCGCGATAGATAAGTGCCTTCATCACGACCACTCCTTCTTATCCTTGTTCACATAGAACAGCATTATCTCCTCAAGCGTCGTCTTGTCAAGCGTAAGTCCGCTGTACTTCTGCTTTGCGGCGGCCCTGTCAGCTACCATTACCTCCGCACCGAATTCGTTGATACGGGCGCTGATAAAGTCCTCTGCAGCTATCTCCTTAAAGTCCGCCTTGCTGCATTTGATAACGCCATGCGTATCAAGAATGTCATCCTTGTAGCCGCTGATGAGCAGCCTGCCGCGGTCGATGAATGTAACGCTGTCAGCGACCTTTTCAAGGTCTGTCGTGATGTGCGAGGACATCAGGATGCTGTTGCTCTCATCCTGCAGATATTCAAGGAAAATGTCGAGCATCTCATTTCTTACAACAGGGTCAAGACCTGTGGTAGCCTCGTCCATGATGAGCAGCTTTGCGCCATGAGAGAGCGCAGTAGCTATCTGTATCTTCATCTTCATGCCCTTGGAGAACTTGCCGACCTTCTTGCGCTGTGGCAGCTGAAAGCGGTCGAGATACTCACTGAACTTCGCATTGTCCCAGTTCTTATAAAGTCCGCTGAACATAACGGAAAGGTTCTTCGCGGTGAACTCCTCATGGAAAGGCAGCTCATCGAATACAGCCGCGATGTTCTCCTTTATCTCGTACTCATGCGTGATGTTATCCATGCCCAGCATCTTTATACTGCCGCTGTCTGCCCTGATGATGTTCAGCAGCGCCTTGATGGTCGTGGTCTTGCCTGCACCATTCTGTCCGATAAAGCCCATGATGCTGCCCTTGGGTACGTTGAAGCTGATATTGTCCAGCGTGAAGCCGTCGTATTTCTTGGTAAGTCCGCTTATTTCGATAGCGTTCTGATAATCACTCATCGTCTGTTCCTCCGTAAACTAATTCAAGCATCTCTTTCATCTCCTCAAGGCTGAGGTCGCATTGCTTCGCCCTTTCACAGGCCTTGCTGAGCAGCTCCTCCGTCTGGCGGATGTGTTCCTCGCGCAGAAATTCCGTGTTCTGCCCCTTGACGAAGCAGCCCTTTCCCGCAAAGCTTTCGATAAAGCCGTCGCGCTCCAGCTCTTCATACGCGCGCTTGGTCGTTATGACGCTTATGCGAAGCTGCTGCGCGAGCATACGCATTGACGGCAGGGCGTCCCCCGCGCAAAGCGTACCGTTCATGATATGCGTCTTTATCTGCGTCACTATCTGCTGATAGATCGGCTCGTCACTCGTGTTCGTCAGTATGATATCCATGATGCACCTCTGTTGAAATTGTATATATACACTATACACAGTATAGCACTACTGTATATACTTGTCAAGGGGGTAACGGAAATTTTTTAGATTTTTTATTGCAAGCTGCATACAAAAGTAAGGGTGACAGCAGGTCTGTGCAAAAATAAGCGGCACGGATGTTGTCCGTGCCGTGGTGTGTCAGTTGTTTATTGCTTTGTACAGGTCTTCGATGTTGTCGTAAGTGTAGGTGGTGCCTTTATAGGTGGCTTGGATGTTTTCGCAGATGTCAAATGTAGAGTCTCCAACCCATGTGATGTTATCGGGAATGTTGACAGATGTCAGGCTGGTGCAGTTTTCAAATGCAAAATGGTAAATTTCCGTCACACTGTCGGGAATGGTGATAGATGTTACGCTGGTGCAGCCGCTGAACGCCATTCCTTGAATTGTTGTCACGCTGTTAGCAATATTGATATTAGTTAGGCTGGTGCAGCGAGCGAATGCTAAATTGCCAATTATAGTTACGTTGTTGCCTATGCTTACGTCGGTCAGACTATCGCAATAGGCGAAAGCCCCTTCACTGATTGTTGACACGCCGTTGCCTATGTTAACGGTCGTCAGATCGGTACAACTCTGGAATGCAAGTCTACCTAATTCTGTTACGCTATCAGGGATACTGATGGTAGTAAGTCTGGTACAGTCGATAAATGCTGCCTCTTCGATTGTCGTCACGCTGTCAGGAATTTTCATAGTGGGAAGGCTCTCGCAATGGCTGAATGCCCCAGTTTTGATAGTGGTCACGCTATCTGGAATCTCCACCTTAATTAAACCGGTACAGTATCTGAATGCATTCTCACCTATTTCTGTAACGGATGGCTCTATATAAACGCATTTAAGGTTAGCGGAGTCAATAGCAGGGTCAAAAAAGCTAAGTTTGCTGTTCGGGTAATTGGCGTATGTAAGCTCGCTTAGATCAGCTTCAAGCTGAACAAGTGTGGTAGGCATATACAAATGGGTCGGCTTGAAGTTACCGAGTGATGCAGCTACAACGGGTTTGTCTTCAATGGTATCGGGAATATGTAGCATAGCAGATTCGCCAATATAGCCTGTGATCTTGATGCCATTGAGATCGTCGTCGAATTCGTATGTAAGCTGAGAAATATCGGTTACATCGGCTTTCGGTAAAACATCCCATTTGTCGGGGTAATTGACATCGTTGTTTTCGTTCTCTGCACGGTAATCATTGTTATTTTCGCTATAATCCGTGTCTTTGTTTGTTTTGTCGCTGCAGGCGCTGAACGAACCAACTGTCACCATAGCGGCAAGCAGTGCCGCGAGTATTCTTTTGAGTGTCATAGCAATTACTTCCTTTTTGTCAATTTGGTCTTGACTACATTATAATATATATATATATATAAGTCAATAGCTTTGTGCCATTTTTGGAGTTTTGTCCAACATCTGTCGATCATCATCCGAAAATATAAAAAAGCACTTGTACAAACGCGAAAAATATGATATACTAGAATGGAATAATTATTTTTTGAAATAAAACAGGAGGGTATTTATGGAAGCGAAAACAAATCAGACGGTCGGCAGCATCAAGGTGTCCGACAGCGTCATCCTCAAGATAGCGGAGGTCGCAGCGACCGAGATAGACGGCGTTGAGTGCAGCGGACAGAACCTTATTCCCGCAAACAAAAAGGCAAAGATGTTCGGCTGCGTCAAGGCAAAGCTCACGGGTGATTCCGCGTGTATCACGCTTGATATAGTAGTGCGCGAGGGCTTCAATGCGGTGAATGTTGCGGAGAGCGTGCAGAAGAGCGTAAAGTCCGCTATCCAGAACATGACGGGCTTTACCGTTACGCGCGTTGACGTCAACATCGCGGGAATTAAATTCAACGATAAATGATCAGAACATCAGGTTTACAACAAAAAATACGACATCAAGGTTACGACATCAAGATTACGACAAGCATGAAGGAGACACGATGGAAGATATTCTGACAAGACGCGAGGTGCGCGAGGGTGCGTTCCTGATACTGTATCAGGCACTGTTCGGCACTGAGCTTAAAGAGATATGCGAGGCTAACGAGGAAGCGTTCGGTCTTGCAAGAAACGAGGAGACCGACGAGATAGTTAACGGTGTGCTGGAGCATTCCGAGGAGCTTGAGGCGGTCATTGCAAAGTACAGTACGACACGTTCTGTTTCGAGAATAGCAAAGGTGAACATGGTCATCATGAAGATCGCGGTCTATGAGATGAAGTACTGCGAGCGTGTGCCTGTCGCTGCTGCGATAAACGAGGCAGTGGAGCTTGCGAAGAAGTACGCATACAAGGCTGACAGCGGCTTTATCAACGGCGTGCTGAATGCGTTCAAGGGAGAGCTGGATGGCACAGATAAGTGAGCCGCCCGTAGTAACGGTGTCGCAGGTCAACCGCGTCGTTTCGATGCTCATAAAGGGTGACAGGCGGCTTGCGGATGTGCGCGTGCGCGGAGAGATATCCAATTTCACGCGGCACTACAAGACGGGTCATCTGTACTTCACGCTCAAGGACGCACAGACACAGCTTAAGGCTGTGATGTTTGCGGATAAGGCAGGTGCACTCGATTTTGATCCCGAAAACGGCGACATGGTGGTGTGCCGCGGCACGGTCACAGTATACGAGTCGTCGGGCGTATACCAGATAAACTGCCGCCTTATGCAGCCTGACGGCGAGGGCGCACAGGCTAAGGCGCTCGAGGCGCTTAAAAAGCGCCTTTCCGCGGAGGGGCTGTTCTCGCAGAAGCGGCCTATCCCGACAATGCCTAAGAAGATCGCGGTCGTTACTTCCGCGGGCGGCAAGGCGCTGCAGGATGTGCTCAACGTCATATCGCGCAGATGCCCTGTCGTGACGGTGGTCGTTGTGCCTGCACAGGTGCAGGGCGCGGATGCTCCGAGGTCTGTTGCAAACGCGATAGCGCGTGCGCAGACGACGGGCGCGGATACTATAATATTCGGACGCGGCGGCGGATCGGCAGAGGATCTTTCCGCGTTCGATACCGAGATAGTCGCACGGGCGGTGTACAACAGCGCGATACCTACTATTTCGGCTGTGGGACATGAAACTGATTTCAGCATCGCTGATCTCGCGGCGGATATGAGAGCGCCTACGCCCTCGGCGGCGGCAGAGCTTGCTGTGCCTGAGATGAGCATGATACTTTCAGCGATAGACGGGATGCAGCGCAGGCTGTCAGGCTATGTCTCACGCTGTATCGCGGCAAACGAGAGCGCACTCGCTTATCGGAGTGAGGTGATACGCGCCCGCTCGCCGCAAAGCCGACTTGACGCACTGTCACAGCGGCTGGACGCGCTGTCTGACGGCATTGCGGCAAAGGTGCACATTGCTCTTGACAGAGCGGAGCGCAGGCTGACCGCGAATGCGGAGATAATTTCGGCGCTTGACCCGATGGGTGTGCTGCTGCGCGGCTACTCGCTGACCTACTGTGGCGATAAGGTAGTCACCAGCGCAGAAGAGCTAAAACAGGGCGACGAGCTGGATATCCGCCTGGCAAAGGGCGCGGTCACGGCGGTCGTTACAAAGACGAGGTAATATAATGGATTTTGAAAAGGCTATGGCAAGGCTTTCGGAGATATCCGAGCTGATGAGCGGAGAGCTTCCGCTGGAGCAGTCGGTCAAGCTGTACACCGAGGCGGTGGAGCTTACAAAGCAGTGCCGTGAATATATAAATGCCGCAAAGCTGACAGTGGAGCAGCTTGAGGCGGCGGAATGAGGACAGGATGCTGAAAGAACGTCTGGAATACTACGCGGAGCTTGTTGAGTCCGCATTTGACAGGTATCTTCCTGAAACGGAGTGCCTGCAGAAGAACGTTATACTTGCGGCGCGGCACAGCCTGAATGCAGGCGGCAAGCGCCTTCGCCCCGCGCTGGTGATGGAATTCTGCCGTGTCTGCGGCGGAGAGCCTGAGGACGCGCTGCCCGTTGCGTGTGCCATCGAGATGATGCACACGTTTTCGTTGATACATGACGACCTGCCCTGCATGGATGACGACGATATGCGGCGCGGTCAGCCGAGCTGCCACAAGGCATTCGGTGAGGCGACGGCGCTTCTGGCAGGCGACGCGCTGGCGATGCTGCCGTATCAGATAATAGCACAGGCGGCGGTCAAGGGGCTGCTGGATGAGATAGCAGCGCTCAAGATAATAACTCTGCTTGGCGAGCGGTCTGGCATATACGGAATGATAGGCGGTCAGGTCATCGACACTGAGAATGAGGGCAAGCAGCTTCCTGAGGCAACGCTGCTGGAGATGTACCGCATGAAAACAGGCGCGCTGCTGGATTTCGCCTGTCGGGCAGGATGTATAGTTGCAGGCGCAGGCGCTGACAAGCAGCTTATGGCAGGAGAATATGCGAAAAAGCTTGGTCTTGCATTCCAGATAATAGACGATATACTTGACGTGACAGCGGATGAGAAGACGCTTGGAAAGCCTGTCGGCAGCGACGCGGAAAGCGGAAAGCTCACTTATGTCACAGTGGTCGGTATCGACAAGGCGCGAGCCGAGGCAGAAAAGCTGACGGAGCAGGCACTGGACGCTCTTGACTCATTTGATGATACAGGCTTCCTCAGAGAGCTGACAACGATGCTTTTGAAACGAAATTATTAAGGTAGTGTTACGATGAATTTACTTACGGCAAATCCTATACTGACAGCGAGCATGATATCATGGCTCCTGGCGCAGATAATAAAGACGATACTTCATACTATCAAGGCAAAGACATTCATCCCTGAGCGCATCGTGGGTGCAGGCGGTATGCCGTCCTCGCATTCAGCGCTGGTGGTGGCGATGGTCATCGTCACGGGCAAGGTGTGCGGCTATGACAGTCCTATGTTTGCGCTGGCAGGTATAATGGCGGGCGTCGTTATCTATGACGCTATGAGCGTACGATATAATGCAGGTCTGCACGCAAAGGAGCTTAACAAGATGCGCAAGGTCATCGACGACCTTGACGACGAGATAACTCAGCTCAGTGGTGCGGATGATGACGATATCGAGGAGCTTTCCGAGCAGAAAGACCTCAAGGAGTTTCTCGGCCACACGCCTATCGAGGTGCTTGCAGGCGCTATGCTTGGTACTATCATTGCGCTGATATACAATGTTGTGCTGCTGTGATGCGGCGCTCTATCACTACCATTCACGGAGGGTTTTATGATGTACCTTGACGACAGCATAGACCACGATATCATATCAAACATGACTCTTCCGCAGCTCAAAGCCCTGTGCCGTGAGCTGCGGGGCTGTATTTTGGGCAGCGTAACACAGAGCGGCGGTCATCTGTCCTCAAATCTGGGTACAGTGGAGCTTACTGCAGCGCTGCACTATGTGTTCGATGTGCGACAGGACAGGATAGTCTGGGATGTCGGACATCAGGCGTATGCGCACAAGCTGCTTACGGGCAGATATTCTCAGTTTTCCACACTGAGGAGCAAGGGCGGCATCTCGGGCTTTACCCGAAGGGCGGAGAGCGAGGCGGATGCGTTCATCTCGGGACACAGCAGCACTTCCATCTCTGCTGCCTGCGGAATAGCCGCGGCGATGAAGCTGAGCGGCAAAAAGGCAAGCGTTGCGGCGGTCATAGGCGACGGCGCGTTTACGGGCGGCATGGCTTACGAGGGACTGAACAACGCCGCGAAGATACGCGCGGGACTCGTCATGGTGCTTAACGACAACGCGATGTGCATCTCCAAAAGCACCGGCGCACTGGCGCGCTATCTGACGCACATACGCTCTACAAGGAAATATTACTGTGCCAAGGAGCATTTCAAGTCTGCGCTTTCGGCTATACCGCTGGTGGGCGACCGTCTTGAAAAGGCTGTGCGCACTGCAAAGCATCTTGTAAAGGAAGCTATCTACGGCACGGGTACGCTGTTTGAGAATCTCGGCTGCACCTATATCGGCCCTGTCAACGGTCACGACCTCGCGGATATGATAGAGGCGCTGTCCGTTGCTAAGATGCTGGGACGCCCCTGCGTGGTCCATGTCATGACGACAAAGGGCAAGGGCTATCGTCCTGCGGAGGAAAACCCCGGCGAGTATCACGCGGTAGCGAAAAAGGGTACAAAGCCGCCTGCGGACAGCTTTTCTCAGGTATTCGGACTGGAGCTGGAGCGTTATGGCAAGACGGATGGCAAGGTGTGCGGCATCACAGCGGCGATGAAGTACGCGACGGGCATGAATTATTTCGCGCACGCCTGTCCCGAGCGCTTTTTTGACGCGGGAATTGCGGAGCAGCACTGCGTCACCTTTGCGGCAGGACTGGCGACGGAGGGGATGCTTCCCGTTTTCGCGGTGTACTCGACTTTTCTGCAGCGCGGATACGACCAGGTCATCCACGACTGCGCTATCGAGAATACGCACGTTGTGCTGGCGGTAGACCGTGCAGGCTTCGTTGGTGAGGACGGTGAAACGCATCAGGGCATATTCGATGTACCGATGCTGTCTGCTGTGCCGAATACGACGATATATTCTCCTGCAAGCTATGAGGAGCTTCGCCGCTGCCTTAAACGCGCGATGTACGATACACACGGCGTTGCGGTGGTGCGCTACCCAAAGGGCGCGGAGTACAGGAGCATCCTTGCGCCTGCGCTGGACATTGCGTACAGCGGAAAACGCTCGCGCACTCTTGCAGTGAGCTACGGCAGGATATCCGCGTGGCTTGACGAGGCGGCAGAGCAGGGCGGTGCGGACTGGCTGAGACTGGTGAAGATAGCGCCGCTTCCCGAAAAGGCGGTGGAGATAGCGTGCGGCTACGACAGGATAGTGTTCTTTGAAGAGGGCATACTCAGCGGCGGTATCGCGGAGCGGCTTTGCAGAGCGCTTGCGGAGTGCGGCTGGCGCGGCAGCTTTGAGGCAGTGGGCGCGGACAGCTTCGTGCCTGCGGCGACGGTGAATGAGCAGCTTGAGATGTTCGGACTGGATAAGGCTTCCATGATAAGGACGCTTGGATAAGGAGAAGATATGGACGGACGGCTTCGCTGTATGACAGGCATCTATCTGACGTGTAAGGGGCGGTTTTATCTGCTTTATCGTCAGGGCGGAAGCGTGGTGTCGGACTGCTATACGGGTACTGCAGGCGGTCACTTTGAGCCGCATGAGCTGAATGACGCGAGAGCCTGTGTGCTGCGCGAGCTTTATGAGGAAACAGGGCTTTCCGAAAGCGACATCAGCGACCTCAGGATGCGCTATATTACGTTACGGCTGAAAAACGGCGAGGTGCGGCAGAATTACTACTTTTTCGCGGAGCTGAAAGAGCCTGCGGAGCTTAAAAGCAGCGAGGGCGAGATACGCTGTTTTTCGAGAGAGGAGCTGTCGGCGCTGCCCATGCCCGAAAGTGCATATCAGATGCTGACGCATTATCTCGCGGAGGGCTGTGAGACCGACCTGCTGTACAGCGGAGCGCATACACAGCGCGGAATGATATTCGCTCCATTGACGGAGTTTTAGGAGGTGCTGCAATGCGGCTTGACGTTTATCTGACGGAAAACGGCTCATGCAAGAGCCGCACGGCGGCGCAGAGCCTGATAAAGAGCGGCGGAGTGTCGGTCAACGGAAAGACCTGCGAAAAGCCGTCAGCGGAGGTCTCGGAAAACGATGACGTGGTCATCACGGGCGAGCAGCTCCGCTATGTAGGGCGCGGCGGATTGAAGCTTGAAGCGGCGCTGAAGTATTACCATTTCCTAGACCTTACGGGCGCTGTCTGCGTTGATATAGGTTCGTCCACGGGCGGTTTCACGGACTGTATGCTGCAGAATGGTGCGGCTAAAGTGTATGCGGTGGATGTAGGCACTGACCAGCTTGACGGAAAGCTTCGCTCTGACCCTCGCGTGGTGGTCATGGAGCAGACCGACATCCGCACGGCGCAGCTGCCTGAGTTGGCTGATTTCATCGGCACGGATGTATCATTCATCTCGCTGAAAGCGGTGCTTCCGCATATTGACCGACTGCTCAAAACAGGCTGCTATGCGGTGGCGCTGATAAAGCCGCAGTTTGAGGCAGGTCGCGCGGCGCTTAACAAAAAGGGCGTCGTAAAGGATGAAAAGACCCGTTTGCGCGTGGTGGAGGAGATAAAATTATCCGCGCAGCAGTGCGGTTTCAGCGTGGAGGCTGTGTCGCAGTCCCCTATACAGGGCGGCGACGGAAACACGGAGTATCTTATGTGTATCAAAAAGGTGGCTGAGCTATGAGCGAGCACGTTATAATTACATACAACACTCAGGACAGCGCGGCTGCTGCCCTCAGCATGGATATCAGCCTGCTGCTGGAAAAGAGAGGGCTGCAGCCTGTGCTGTACACTCCCGATATGGATTTCTGCTTTGAGCGCGGCTGTGCGCTGTGCATGATAACCGTCGGCGGCGACGGCACGATACTGCACTGGGGCAAGCTCGCGGCAATGTGCGAGATACCGCTGCTCGGAGTAAACCGCGGCAGGCTCGGCTTTATGGCAACACTGGAGCCGTCCGAGACAGAGCGCATCCCCGATATAATCCTCGGTGATTTTCAGGTCAGCCGACGTATGCTGATGAATGTTGAGATACACCGCGCTGACGGCACGCACGAAACGCGCGAGGCGCTGAATGACGTGGTGGTGGAGCGTGACCGCTGCTCAAAGCTGCCTGAATTCCGCATCTCCTGCGGAAACAGCGAGGTGTCGCGGCTGCAGGCTGATGGTGTTATATTCAGCACGCCGACAGGCTCTACCGCGTATTCGCTGTCAGCAGGCGGTGCGATTATCGCGCCCGATATGGAGTGCATCGAGTGTACGCCGCTTTGTCCGCATACGCTGTTTTCGCGCCCGATGATATTCTCCGCGACAAAGGATATCTTCCTGCGCTGCATATCCTATCAGGGCAGCGTCGTAACGATAAGCGTGGACGGGGAGCGCGGCATCCCGTTTGATGACGGCGATGTGCTGCAGCTGTCGCGCTTCGAAAAGCCGCTGGAGCTTATCGAAACAGGCGAGGGCTTCTTCGGCGCGGTAAGAAACAAGCTCATGACTCCGTTAAAGTAACGGGAAAGGTACGATATGGACAAAAAACAGCGGCAGGCTGCTATACTTTCCATCATCATCAAGGAAGAGGTGGAGACTCAGCAGGAGCTGCAGATACGGCTGAAAGAGGCAGGCTTCCGCGTGACGCAGGCTACTGTATCGCGCGATATGCGGGAGCTCAAGATACAAAAGGGGATGTCGGAAAACGGCATCAACTGCTACTATTCCCCCGCGATGAAGTCGCCGCAGTACAACAGCCTGTTCACACAGGCGGTGGTGTCGTTGGATTATGCGATGAATACCGTCGTGATAAAGACGCGCTCGGGTCTTGCGAATGCGGCGTGCGCTGTGCTTGACGAGCAGAAGTTCGGCTTTGTGGTAGGAACTATCGCGGGCGATGATACGATATTTGTGCTGACACGCTCGGAGAACCATGCGGTGCAGCTTATCGAAACACTGAAAAAAATGATAAACGAGTACTGAGGAGGGAACAGGTTTGCTGCGTGAATTGTCAATAGAGAACCTCGCAGTCATCGAGAGCGCTGTGGCGCAGTTCGGTGGTAATTTCAACGTGTTCACGGGTGAAACGGGCGCAGGTAAGAGTATACTTATCGGCGGCATCAACGCCATCCTCGGACAGCGTACAACTAAGGATATAGTGCGCACAGGTGCATCAAAGGCGGTAATAACCGCGTTTTTTGATGACATCCCACAGGCGGTAGCGGACAAGCTGACCGAAATGGGCTTTTCCGCTGAGGACGGCGAGCTTATGCTGATGCGCGAGATATCCGCGGACGGAAAAAGCTCCGCGCGTATCAACGGCCGCTCCGCAACAGCGGCTATGCTTCGCGAGGTCGGCTGTATGCTGGTGGATGTACACGGGCAGCATGAAAACAGGCTGCTCATGTCGGCTGACAATCAGCGCGATATATTGGACAGCTACGGCGGTCTTGGCGAGGTGCTTGCAGATTATCGCAAAAAGTTCCGCGCATTTGCGCAGACCGCGGGCAGGATACGCAAACTGCAGCAGGAGAGCGACGCGCGTGCGCTGAAGATACATCGCCTCACCGCGATAGTTGAGGAGCTTGAAGCGCTGGAGCTTGAAAAGGGCGAGGGCGAAAGGCTTGAAAAGGAGCTTGAAATGTGCCGCAACCGTGTTATGGTGCAGTCGGCGCTGTATAACGCCTACAACGCATTCAACGGCGAGGAGAGCGCAGGC
>SVMQ01000013.1 GCA_015067375.1 Oscillospiraceae bacterium
TTTTTATTGAATGGCTGAAAGGACGGCTGCCGCCGTCTGTGCCTGTCGGCACACAAACGCTGCCGCGTTTGCTTTCATGGTATAATTCAAGTGTGTTCAAGTGCATTTAAATATGACGCTGTGTCAGCCTTATGGCAGGACAGCTTATGCTTATATTTTTAGGAGATCTTTTTTATGCTGAGTTCCGATCAAAAAAAGCTGAGCCGTTTTATTGCGGCTGTTATATCAATAGCGATGATCGTGTGTATGCTGCCGATACAGGCAAGTTCCGCAGAAGCGGGCAAAGTCGTGCGCGTCGGTGCCTGTCCTGACTTTGGAATATCCAAGACGGGAAGTGTTTATTCAGGCTTTGCGTATGACTACCTGTTAGAGATACAGCAGCATACGGGGCATCGCTATACTTTTGTCGAGGCATCGCCCGAGGAGCTTGTCAGGATGCTTGCAGACGGCACCATAGATCTTATCCCATGCGTGACCGAAGCGGAATATCAGCAGTGGAACGAGATGTTCTTCACGGAGGGAACACGCTCTGTTGATTATTCTGTGACGCCTGAATTGTGCAGATCCTCTCTCATGAAAAAATACACCGCAATATATGTCAGCGACAATAACCCCGACAGCATCAGATATGGTGATACGGAGGCGTTGAACAAGGCGGATATCGGTTATCTCAAAGAGAACCAGAACAAATATTTTGCAAATGGCCGTTATATACGCGGCGATATCGATGATGCGAATTTTGTGGCATACAGCACAGAAACTCAGATGAAAGCAGATTTTGAGTCTGGAAAGATTGATGCTGTCTTAAAGGAATGCTATCGTCCGTGGGAGAACGAATCTATCGTGTATCAGTACGATACCAAGGATTGCTATTTTCTGACTTCGGGTGATGATGTCACTCTTGCAAATCAGCTTGACGTTTCTGTTAACAGCATAATGATGAAAAAGAGCGATAACGCCTACAAGCTGTATCAGAAGCACATCGAAAAATACGGCATTCCGAAATATGCTTTCAGCGTTGCCGAGCTGCAATATGCAGAGAGCAACCCTAAGCTGAGGGTCGCTTATAATCAGCAGTCCAGTATGCTTGAAACGTACGACAGCACCACGCACAAGGTGGTGGGTCTCACAGGCGACATACTGAAAGAGATCGGTGATATCACGGGTCTTGACATTGAGGTCACCGCGTACAGTACCCTCGCTGAATGTGTAAAGCTGCTTGCTGACGGAAAGGTCGATGCTATATGTGGCGGTGTGACCAAGCAGAGCATGGCGCGTTATGGTGATTTCTACATATCCTCCCCGTATTCAAGCGCGCCTGTCGTTCTGATCGGCAAACCAAGTGTTCAGTTCGGTACAGGTATGAAGATTGCCGTTCCGTATTACGGCGACGAGATAGTGGATTTCCTCAACCAGAATTACACCAGTGCAACTGTCATGCTCCTTGACAACGCGGACACTTGTATGGACGCCGTAAAGAGCGGCAAAGCGGATATGGCTTGCTTGTGTGCTTTTGAAGCGGTAAGCCTGATAAACCACTCTTATGACGAGCTTACTGTGCTGCAGGTTACATCGCTTGAGTACAAGGAAAGCTTTGCGTATGCAGCGGATGTGGATCCGACGTTTGCAACCTTAATGGGAAAGGCTATCGCAAGGCTCAACAGCTATGAAGCAGAGCGCAGCCGATATAACAGTCTTACGATTGCCCAGGAACTCAATCGCGTGAATACTGTGCCTGTGCAGGTGATATATGCAGCATTGATACTGCTGGTGGTCTTAGTGCTGGCAGGTCTTGTGGTGATCCTGTTTGTGCATAGGAAGAATAAGCGCGACAGCGAGATCGACACGCTGACAGGCGGACGCAACAAGCAGAAATTCATTGAAGACGTCAAGAAGATGATGAAAAAGACCTCTCCCGACAAATGGGCGATGGTCATGTTCGATATAGACAAGTTCAAGTTTGTAAACGATCGTCTTGGTTATCAGGAGGGCGACAGGATGCTTGAGCGCATCTACAAGACCCTTTCAGATAACATGGATGATTCAGAGCTGTTCTCCAGAATATCCGACGATAATTTCGCGTGCGTCATCCGCAATGGCCCTGACAACGAGATCACAACGCGTTTCAGCAATATCTATGCCGAGTTTGAGCGCCGCAACAGTCTTTTTGTAAAGTACCCTGTGGTGTTCAGTGCAGGCGTGTGCAGACTTGGTCAGTGCCGTGAGGGCGGCAAGGAGATCGACATCAACACCGCGCTTGACCGCTGCATAATCGCAAAGAGAACGATGAAGAGCGCGCATTTTACTTCTATCGCGTTTTATGATGGTAAGATACGCGACAAGGCACTGCGCGAAAAGGACTATGAAAATCTGATGCCTGTTGCGCTTGAGCATCGCGAGTTTGAGTGTTATCTCCAGCCCAAGTATGGACTGAAGTCGCGTCATATCGAGGGCGCTGAGGCGCTCATCCGGTGGAACAGCAAGGAATTTGGCTTTGTATTCCCGAATGAGTTTATTCCCATCAGTGAGAAGAATGGTTTTGTTGTGGAGCTTGACTTCTTTATCCTTGAAGAGGTGTGCCGTGCTATGCGGCGCTGGATCGACGACGGAAAGACGCCTATCGTTGTGTCTGTAAACCAGTCCAGGCTGCACCTGAATTATGACGACTATATCTGGCGTCTGCGTGAGATCGTGGACAAATATGAGATACCCTATGAGTATATCGAGCTGGAGCTTACTGAAAGCGTATTTATGGAGAATGCCGACAGGCTTCTGGAGATAATGCAGAAGCTTCATGATATCGGCTTCAAGCTGTCGCTTGATGATTTCGGCAGCGGCTATTCCTCGCTGAATATGCTTAAGGATATTCCTGTTGACGTAGTAAAGATCGATAGGGAGTTCTTCAGCGGCACGGTGAATTCCGAAAAGGGAAGAGCGGTAATTTCTACTGTTGTCGATCTTGCTGCAAACCTGAATATGGAAGTTATCTCAGAGGGCGTTGAGACAAAGGAGCAGGTGGAATTCCTCACAGAGATCAACTGCGCGATGGTGCAGGGTTATTACTTTGCAAAGCCGATGACCATTGCACAGTTTGAGGAGCTTTGGCAGAAGGATCTTGATATGAGGCAGGCAGAGGATACACAGCAGACTTTGGATGAGATGTAAGTTTCATGCGGCGGAACAGAAATTCCGCCGCATTTGTATAGGAGGACGGGAATAGTGTTGGTTGAGTACAACAGGCTCGTAGATGTACCGATAAAGCTGTACAGAGCATTTGAAGCGCATGGAACAGTGATCGCGGTGCATGGATTCGGCGGAAGCAAGGAGAGCGCGGCGATAGAAGGCTTGGCGGCTCGCGTGTGTAATAACGGACTGAATGTGCTGACGTTCGATCTGCCTGCACATGGCGAGCGCACAGAACCATGCGAGGAGCTGACCGCATCGCGCTGCATAAGGGAGTTGCTTGCTGTTGAGAACTATGCCAAGACTTTGGGCGGAGAGCTGTATGCATTTGCGACCAGCTTTGGCGGAATGTGTATGCTGCAGAGGATAGATAAGCTGGCAGACAGCTATAGGAGGATCGTGTTCAGAGTGCCTGCGGTGAATATGGCGGAGTCGCTGATCAAGCTAACAGAGATGACAACAGGTCATTTTGATATGGTATATGCGATCGAGCATGGTTTCAGGGTTAAATTAGGACGCGAGTACATTATTCCGTGTCGTTATTATGAGAATCTGAGAATGATGCATTGTCGGCGCACAAGCGAAGCATGGAACTCTGACAGGCTGCTGACTATATATGCTGAGAATGATGAGATCGTGGATCCTGCTGACACCAGAGATATGCTGCGTGCCAATCCCGAAATGCGGTGGCACTGCATAAGCGGCAGCGGACATCGTATGTCGGAGCCGCATCAGCTTGCTGAGGCACTGGATCTGGCAGCGGATTTTCTACTGCATGGATAAATACAATTAAAAGAGAATAACAAAAGGAGCGGCAGATACCGCTCCTTTTTGTGCATATACTATTTCTTTTCTCTGAGGTTATATTCAATATCCTCGTCGATTATCTGAAGCATTATCTCGGCAAAGATCGGGTCGAACTGTGTACCCTTTCCTTTTTCGATCTCACCTCTTACCACTTCCTGCGGCAGCACCTGACGGTAGCTTCGGTTGGAGGTCATAGCATCGTAGGCATCGGCAACTCCGATTATCCTAGCTACCAGCGGGATATCATCGCCCGAAAGACCATCGGGATAACCGCGGCCGTCGTAGCGTTCATGATGCCAGCGTGCGCCTGTTGCAATATCAGGCAGCTCAGACATCTTTGTGAGGATATCCGCACCTATGCACGGGTGAGTTTTGATTATGGCGAATTCCTCATCAGTGAGGCGCGAGGTCTTGTTGATTATCTCATCTGGGACGCCTATCTTGCCGATGTCGTGCAGCAGACCGATGTAATAGATATCCTGCTGATTCTGCTCGGACATGTTGAGTCTGCGCGCGATCTCTCTGGAATACTCGGCTACTCTTACCGAATGACCGTTGGTGTATTTGTCCTTTGCATCTATCGTGCTTGCAAGGGTCTGCATTACCTGAACGGTCAGGCGCTCCATCTGTCTGCTTCTCTGATTGAGCTGAAGGGTACGTCTTGATACTTCGTCCTGAAGCTCCTGCTGAAGTCTGTTAAGCTCCAGTATACGATGCACGCGGCGGCGCATTATCTCGGAGATGAACGGCTTTGTTATAAAATCCTGCGCGCCCAGCTCAAAGCACTTTGATTCGGCGTCGTGATCGTTGTCGGCGGTAAGGCAGATTATAGGTATCTCGTCAAGAACGGGCCTCTGCTTGATCTTTTCCATAAACTCAAAGCCATCCATACCGGGCATCCTGAGATCCAGCATGATAAGGTCGGCGGTGCAGGATTCCAGATATTCAAACGCATCCTCGCCTGAGCTTACGCATTTTACTGAATAGTCGGATTCGAGTATCTTTTTTGCTATGAGCAGATTCATTTTGTCATCGTCGATGACAAGGATATTCTGGCGTGTTTCGTATTGTTCTTCGAGATTGTCACAGAGGCAGTGTCTTATCGCATCGATCAGGTATTCGCGTTTTACAGGTTTCGGTATGTAAGCGTTGAAGCCCGCTTCAAGATATGTCCTGTTTGCGGAAACAAGGTTATTTGCAGTTATGATAGCAACGGGGGTCTTGTCGCAAAGATGACGCTCGCGTATCTGCTTCAGCACAGAGATGCCGTCGCATCTGAGCATCATGTGATCCAGGAATATGATGTCATAAGTTTCATTCGCCAGACGCTCCAATGCTATATCGGGATCTGTTTCAGTGTTGACCACTGCACCCGTGTTTTTCAGCAGTTCAACGATTATACGATTATCAAGCGGATTGTCATCCAATGCAAATATCTTTAGGCCCTGTATGCTGAATTCATCGTGTTTCATTGGTCAATACCTCTCTTTTTGATATATTCTTTTGCTGCTGTGATCGTTTCAGCGTATACCTCCATAGCAGCCGCATGGTTGTTCAGGATATATTCTACCTCTTCCGCGGTGTTTTCTTCGGCTGCAATATGCTTTCCTGCCTGCTCCAGCCTTAAGCACAATGCAGACAGCTTTTTGCCGCCGATATTCAGCGAGTTGGATTTGAGTGCGTGGATGCTTACTGTGTAGGCGCTCCAGTTTTTTGTGCTGAAGAATGCAGACAACTCTTTAAGTTTATCATCATACATTTCACAGAAGATGTTGATGATCTCATGATACATCTCTTCGCTGTCGGCACAGTATTTAATGCCAAGCTCCTGATCCAGGAGTGCAAGCTCCTCTTCCTGAGGCTCTTCCTTTGCAGGCGGCGGAGCGTCTGTATATTCGTTGTTGATATACAGCTTGTTTTCGGGAAGATATTTCAGCAGCATTTTTTCAAGTGCTGTTCCGTCGATGGGTTTGCTCATGTAGTCATCAAAGCCCTCAGCGAGGTACATTTCTCTTACGCCCGAAACAGCGTTTGCCGTAAGTGCGATTATCGGAGCGTCTTTGCTTGCATTGTTTTCAAGCTGACGAGCTTTTTTCAGAGTCTCGATGCCGTCCATCACGGGCATCATGTGGTCGAGCAGTATCACATCGTATTTTTTGCGGGACATCAGCTTCAGCGCTTCAGCACCGCTCGTACCTGTCGTTACATTTACCTGTGTCTTTTTCAGCAGGTTCTTGACCACCATCAGATTCATGTGATTATCGTCTATCACCAGTACAGACGCCTCGGGCGCTGCAAACATGGTCTGGTAGTTATGGGGTGCTTCTGCCGATTTCTGATAACGTTCAAGGTCGCGGCCGATCTGCTCCTCGCCGCGTATCTGTTGTGTAATGGACAGCGTAAATACACTGCCCTTGCCGTATTCGCTTTCGACTTTTACGCGACCGTTCATGAGCGTTGCAAGTCGGTGGGTTATCGCAAGACCCAGACCTGAGCCTTCGATCGTGCGGTTGTTTTCCAGATCAAGTCGCTGGAAGCCCTCAAACAGCGTCGGAAGATCCTCGGGCTTTATGCCTACGCCCGTATCCTCGATGGAAAAGCGCAGCATTGCATATCTGCCATTATCGGTCTTCATTCCCTTTACCGCGAGCTTTACCATACCGTGCTCAGTGTATTTTACGGCATTGTTCAGCAGATTAAGCAGTATCTGTTTTATTCTCAGATCATCGCCGTACAGCTCGTTGGGGAGCGTTTCGTCTACTGAAACTTCAAATTTGAGATCCTTTTGAGCCGCCTTTATCTTTACCAGCGTCACGGTATCATTAAGCATTTCGCCGAGCCTGTAATCATGCTCCACTATCTCCATCTTACCTGATTCGATCTTGGAGAAATCAAGTATGTCGTTGATGGTGGAGAGCAGCGTGTGGCTTGCCATCTCGATGTTTGAGGCGTATTCCAGCACCTGCTTGTCGCGGCTCTCACGAAGTATCATCTCATTCATTCCAATGACCGCGTTTATAGGTGTGCGTATCTCGTGCGACATATTGGCAAGAAAATCGCTTTTGGCGCGGTTTGCATTTTCCGCGGCAGTTTTCGCCTGACGAAGCTCTTCGCTCTCTCGTGCTTTGGCCTCTGTCACTATAAGGTATATCATGACGATAACAAGCAGCAGGCACATCAGACCAAACGTCCATATTATCAGCGGAGCGATAAGTGAGATGTCGCTTGCGGCGTCAGCGTTTGCAACATATCCGATTATGTACAGACCGGAAAAGTCAGTTTCAGAGGCGAACAGAAGCGCCTTGTCGTTTTTGTTTTTTATCTGAGCCGCTGCCGAGGCGGAGCTATTCATTTTATCGCGAATATCGTTTACGGCATCGACGTTATGCGGCAGCGTGAAATGATCGATGTTCATATCCGAATCAGTCGAGTGCAGCAGGATATTACCATCGATATCTATGATCGCGCATTGACCTGCACCGTCATAGCATACAAGGTCGAGCATCCTTGTCAGCGCTTCAGAGGAGTATTTCTTATACAGCACATATTTTACATTGATCCCGTTGTATACAGGCACCGCAAACAGGGTAGTTCCGTTGCTGCCGCTGCTCACTGACGGGTTGCCGTGCAGAGCGTTGATGACCGATTGATACTCTTTGAGGTCAAGCTGTTTTCCGTGTGACGCTTCGCCGTTTATTCGGATAACGCCGTATGAGATGCCGTTTTTATCTGATATGGAATTTATCAGAGTACCGCTCTCGCGGTCAACGAAATTTTCCGCCATGGATGCCAGTTGTTCAAGCTCCGATCTGAAAGCATTATCCACTGACGAGGCGATATAACGGCCCTGTGCCGCAACGTGTTCCTCAAGTTGGGCGTCGATGATCTTTATTATCTTGTTCCACATAACAAGACCGACCATACCCAGCAATAAAAAGCTTATAAGAATGATCGTAATTGTACTTTTCAGAGTCAGTAGCTTTGGCTGTTTATTCATATATCACCACTCCATCAACATACCAGTTCATATTGTTAAACAGCATTTCGTCGCTGAGCATTTCGTCCTCGCCGCAGCGCAGAGTTCCGTTGTTGTCGTATATTATTCCCGAGAAGATATTAAAGCCTGCATTGATGGAGTTTTTTGCCTTTTCCACTGCATTGCTTATATCCTCAGTGACCATAGGAGAAAACTCTGAAAGTCCGATAACGCCTGTTTTCATATCGTACCAGTGTCGGTTGTTATTCGCATTCCCCTGAATAAACTCCCGTATTATGCAATAGTAAAGCTCTTCCCAGTTCCATACAGCGGCGGTAAGATATTTGTCGGACAGGTCAGTGACTGCCTCGTTATAGCCGATAGAGTATATGCCTGCTTCGTCGGCTGTCTGTGCTACTGTATGCTTGTTCTGATGATAGGTCAGCACATCAGCGCCATATTCTTCGATGAGTCGTATTGCAGCAGCGCGCTCCTTTTCCGCGTCGTCCCATGAGCCTGTGAATATAACATTCACCTGTGCTTCGGGCGCTACGCTCTTCACGCCGAGCGTAAAGGCATTAATTCCGCGGTTGACCTCGGAGTTAGGCATTGCCGCAACATAGCCTATAACATTGTTTTGCGTTTTCATGCCTGCTGCGATACCTGCAAGGTATCGTGCCTGATAGATGCGGCCGAAGTAGTAGTTCATGTTATCGGACTTGTTGTCTGCCGAGATCCCGTAAAATGCGATATCGGGATATTGAGATATCACATCGCTGACCTCCGCAGGGTAGCCGTAGCTTGACAGTATTATCATCTCTGCGCCGTCATCTACCAGTCTGTGTATCGCCTCGGCGCATTGACCTGTCCCCTCGCTGATGTTCTCTTCTACCAGCAGCACTGTATCAAGCCTTTTGCTTGCGGCTATGGCGCCGTTATAATTCATTCCGTTCCAGCCTGTATCATCCATGCTTCCTGTCATTATGTATCCGATACGGGTCTTAGGAGAAAGATCAAGTCCTGTTACTGTGATAAAAACGATGATCAGCACCAGGAGCGCCCCTGCAGCGATGAGCAGCCAGCTATGTCCGGATCGCTTTTTATCCATCTGTTATAACGACCCCCTCTACATACCAGTCAAAGCTGTTTAATAAAATGCTGTCTGTCATGTTTTCGTCCTGAGCAACGCGGAGCATTCCGTTGTTGTCTGTTATCGGGCCATAGAATACGTCGAACGCACCGCTCTGCAGCTTTTGCGAATACTGCTCCACCACTTCTGCTATACCCTCGTCTACATTTTCGGTAAGCGGAGCAAGGGACACTGTTCCTGTGTCATAGCTCTGCCAGTAGTGCTCTCCTTCAAACTTGCCCTGCAGACATTTCAGAATATACGGAGTATAGAAATCGTCCCAGTTCCACACTGCAGCAGTGAGGTAGGTATCGGGATAATGCTCGCTGTTATCGGTGTTGTAGCCGATAGACATAACGCCGTTCTTTTCTGCTATATCAAGCGGTGCATTAGAGTCGGTGTGCAGTGTAAGCACATCGATATTCCTGCCTTTAAGCAGCTCCTCGGTAGCCTGTGTGGCTGCGGCGTCATCCACCCACGACTCTGTCCAAGTGACATATACCTTTGCGTCAGGGTTTACTGTGCGGACGCCAAGCGTGAAAGCATTTATGCCGCGGTTCACCTCGGAATACGGGAAAGCAGCGACATAGCCTATTTCATTGGTCTTTGTCTGCAGACCTGCTACGATACCGCAAAGAAAACGCGCCTGATATATCCTGCCGAAATAGGTGGCGAGGTTTCTGCCCTGTGTAGTGCCTGCAGCATGGAAGAAATAGATATCGGGATGCTTTTCCGCAACAGGCAGGATAACGTCGGCATACGACAGGGAGTTTACTATGATGATCTCACAGCCTTGTTCGATAAGCTCTTCTGCGGCAGCGGCAAAGTCGCTGACAGCGACGTTATCACGGCATACCGTATTCAACCCAAGCTCTGCGGCAGTGCGCTCCATTGCGGTAAAGTGGGACTGTGACCAGCTTCTGTCATCTTTGCTGCCGTTGAGTATCAGCCCGACAGAGGTCATGTCATTTGCGACCTCTGTGTCAGCAGCAGATATATTTATTATTCCTGCTATTATAGCAGCTATGATAAGCGCTGCTATTATCAATACTCTTTTCATGCGAAGATCTCCGTTTTGATGTGCTGATTATTTTTTGTCGGTAATTATCGGCGCGCTGCCATCCTCTATCATTTCGATGATATAAGGCACTATATCGGGGTCGAACTGGCTGCCTGCGCATTTCATGAACTCATCCAGTATCTTCTCTTTGGACAGCGCTTTTCGGTAGCAGCGGTCGCTGGACATAGCGTCATAGGTATCCGCTACACCGATTATTCTGGCAAGCAGGGGGATATCCGCGCCTGCAAGTCCCATAACATAGCCCTTGCCGTCAAAGCGCTCGTGGTGGTAGGTGGCACCCTCGGAAATTCCGTCAAGCGCATTGAAATCCTTCAGTATCTCGCCGCCTGTAACAACGTGCTGCTGTATTATCTCGCGCTCCTCGGGAGTCAGCTTACCGGGCTTGTTCAGGATATTATCGGGTACGCCTATCTTGCCTATATCATGCAGCAGTGCCACATAGTAGATGTTCTCCTGCTCTTCGTCGGACATACCCATGCGCTTTGCTATCTCTCTTGAATAATGTGCTACGCGTATGGAGTGGCCATTGGTGTACGGATCCTTTGCGTCGATCGTGTTTGCAAAGGTCAGCAGCGACTGCTCTACTATCTGCTTGTATTCCTGCTGTCTGCGGTGGATGCGCTCCATGCGTGCACGCGTTGTCAGATATGCTATCGCAAATGCTATCACGATCACCAGTACCACGAAAACTATCCAGAAAAGCGGCTGTTCGATAAGCTTTTTCGCTTTGCTGACAGAGAGGGTGAACATGGTAGTTATCTCGGGATTTTCTGGGTCATAGACCCATACCTCGAATGTATAGTCGCCACCGGGCAGGTTGGTGTAGCTGACTCTGCCGCATTTATCGGCGTCCAGTACAGTTGTATCATCAAAGCCGCTCAGCCTGTAAGCGAGGCGAAGCTCTGACGTATCTGTGAATGACAGTGCCGAAAAATCTATGGTGATACGCTGTGCGTGACTGTCAATCTTAAGCTCTGTGGGATGCTCGTATGTCATTCCGTCAACAGTGACGCTGTTTACTATGATCTTAGGCAGGCTGTGCTCCACACCCTTGAAGCCGAATTCGCTTATGCCGTTTCTGGTGACCAAGTACAGTGTGCCGTCATCGTCTATCCAGTTCCATGTGTTGGCATTGAGCGAGCCTGTAAGTCCGTGGCTGAAGCCGTAGGTGATGCGGTCTGTAGGCTCTCCGCTGAGAAGCTGCTGTTTGTTCAGGGCTATGATGCCGTTATTCTGCAATATCCACAGCATATCGTTTCTGTCGTAGAATTCAAAGATGCTGCCTGCACCCTTTTCAAAGTTGGTCAGTCTGGTAAACTTGCCCTCAGCCCAATAATACAGGCTGCTTCCTGCACTTATGAACCAGCCGCTGCCGTCGGAGTTTTTGAGCATACGCAGCACAACGCCCTCCGCAAGACCCTGATCAAATCCGTGGTTAGTGAGCTTTCCGTTGCTCAGCTCGTATATACCGTCGCCGTCGCTGCCGATAAGTATCTCGCCGTTGTTGCCCTCCGCGAAGCAAAGCACGGAGGGATTGCTCATGCCGTTGTTGTAGTTATAGGTCTCTGATATCTTTCCGTCCGTTATAACGCTGAAACCCGACTGTGTGCCGACAACGATCCTGCCGTCGGACATCTCAGCTACCACTCTCGCCTTATCTCCTGCAAGACCGTTGGCGCTGCTGTATTTCACGATGCTGCCGTCGTCGGGGTCATAGCATACCGCTGCATAGTCGGAATAGCTTGCTATCCAGATGTTATCGTCGCTGTCGGCTATCACGCATCTGATACGGATGCCATCGAACATATCGGTCAGCGAGTTCTCTACTCTGTTCCAGTTTTCGTCGCAAATTATAAGCTCCGTATTGGTGCCTATGTAACGATGTCCATCAGCAGAAGCTATCGCATTTACGGAGATATTCTCAAGCCCTGCCGTTTTGTTGGGCGAGCTGAAGCAGCCGAGAGAGTATTTTATGACGCCGAAGCTTGAAGAAGCAAGCCACAGATTGTTCTCATAATCCGCAATTGCCACGTTTACGGACATTGCGTTATGCTCCTCACCGAATTCGGTAATGCTTCCGTCTGAGGCGATGACTGCCAGACCGTTGATGCCGCTTGCAAGGATATGACCGCTTTTTGAAACGTTTATCGAGTTGTGGGTGGTAACATCTCCTGTTTCGTAGGTGGTGATAGTGATATCCTGCTTGCTGAGTCCTTCGGAGTTCAGGTGAAGCTTAGCGATCTTATTCGTGGATGTACCGATTATTATTTCGCCGTTTTTGTCAGAGGTTATGCTGTATATCTCAGCATCGTCAAGTATCCTGTCCGAGCTTAGTACATCGACAAGCTGACCGTTTTTCATAATGGCGCAGTCGCCGTTGTTCATGCTGCCCCACACGCGACCGTAGCTGTCCACTGCCACACAGTAAACCGTATTACCCATTACAGCCTCAGCGTTGTAGGGCTTGATGCAGCCATCCGCTATCTCAGCCATACCTGAGTTGGAGGCGATATAGATGGTTCCGTTGGCATCTTCAGCAAAGCCGCGTATACAAAGGAATGTGTGATCTGCAGGGGATGCGATCTCGGTGAACACATTGTTCTCCATCATAACAACGCCCGCGTCATTCGTGCCGATCCACAATCTGCCTTTGGAGTCCTCGAACAGCGAGCGCACAGAGCTGGATGTGATCTTGTTTTCGACGCTGTAATTACGGAAATTGGTGCCGTCGTAGCGTATAAGTCCGCCGTAGCTGCCTATCCAGATGTAACCGTCTGAGGTCTGAAGAACGGTGTTTGCTTCACCTGTAGGCAGTCCGTTGAGTTCATTATATAGCGTGACCACATAGGGCGCGTCGTTGTCCGCGGCATAAGCTGACAGAGCGAAACTCGGCATAACAGCCGCAGTACACATGATCATTAGCAGCAGCGCAACCAAAGCGGATATTTTGCGTGCTTTTTGTGCAAGTAGCTTCATATACTTTTCCTCTCTTATTTTCGGAATGATAGTAGTTCATGTAACAGTGTTATATATAAATAAGTATACAATATATCATTTTACATTATAGCGGATTTTTTCGTTTTTGTCAACAAATTGTTGTGGTCAAGCCATGTTTATAAGCTTTTGCACAAAAAAGTACCGTCGGTATTTCCGACGGTACTCAGAATATATCAAAGCTCTATCTTGCCGTAGAGTGTAGCGTTTCTCTCGGTGTCCACTGTTTCCTTGGAGAATTCGCCTGCACCTGCGTTTGTTGAGGTCTCATCTGCTTCGTAAGCTCTGCGCTTGTACTCGCGCTCAAAGCTTGTGGAGAAGCCGCCAGAGGACTTGTAGTTCCTGATAGCGCGTGCATCGCCTCTTTCGCCGCGGTCGCGTCTGCGGCGGTTGTCAAACTTGGGCTTGTCCGCGTAGATAACGACCTTTCTGTAAGGCTCTACACCTGTGGAGTGGCTGGATACACCTTCGATCTCAGCAACACAGCTGTGGATGATCCTGCGCTCATAGGGATTCATAGGCTCAAGCGCGATCTTTCTGCCCTGCTTTATTACCTTTGCGGAGGTTCTCTTTGCGAGATTTTCGAGTGTTTCCTTGCGCTTGTCGCGGTAGCCGTTGCAGTCAACGGAGATGCGGCAGTAGCTCTCCTCTGTGCGGTTGCTTGCGAGGATGGTGAGATACTGCAGGCTGTCGAGGGTCTCGCCGCGGCGACCGATAACTACGCCCAGCTTTTCGCCCGAGATATCGAGAACGACATTGTTGTCCTTTCTGATAGCCTTTATCTCGAAGTTCTCCAGCTTGAGTGCGTGGAGTACATCTGTCAGGTACTGCTTGGCTGCCTTTACCTTTGCGCTGCTCTCGATATCAAAGTCTGCGGGAAGCTCGCCCTCGGCTTCGTCCTCTTCAAAAGCTGCAGGTGCTGCTTCTTCGGAAGCGATCTCAACAGCAGGCTCTGCAACGGGCGCGTTATAGACCGCGTTCACCTTAGCCTCGCCCTTTAATCCGAACAGACCCTTACGGGGCTGCTCCAGTATCTCAAAATCGATCTCATCAACGGAAACGCCGTATTCCTGCGCTGCCAGTTCCTTTGCTTCTTCAACAGTCTTTGCGGTGAAAATCTTTTCCATATAGGTTCCCCTTTCGATAGTTTACTCGTCTTCGTCCTCAATATATTCCTCGCCGTATTTTATCGCATCCTGACGGCGTGCCTCCGCAAGCTTTCTGCGGTTGATCTCCTTTTGGGTAAGCTTCTCTCCGTTATATTCAGAGATGGTTTCATCTCTGTCGGTGTCGCGTACTTTCTTAGCCTGTGTTTCAATGATCTTCATGCGCTCGTTGTATTCAGCCTCGGCCTGCGCTCTCAGCTTAACGGGATTATACAGCTTGTTGAGTATCAGAGACTGTGCAATACCGAAAACATAGCTTATCGTCCAGTAGAAGCCTGCACCTGCAGGTACGCTGAATACGAAGAACAGCGAGAATACGGGCATGATATACATGGTTATCTTCATGCCGTTGCCCATGGAGCCTGCACCGTTGTTTTCCATGTTCTTGTTCATGATGAACGTCTGCAGCAGCGACAGCAGGAATGCAAGGATAGGCACAAGTATCATCGGGAAGCCGAGGTTGTCCTTGGGTACCTGTCCGAGCTTTATGCCGATGAATGTCAGATTGTCATACAGATCTGTTACAGCACCGGGGTTGTGAACGGAAGTGTAGAAATGCTTGTATTCAATGCCGTTCTTTACTGTACCGAAGGATTCCAGTACATACAGCTCTCTTTGCAGCGCTTTGCTGGGTACAAAGCTGATATCTCCGTCCTTTTCAGCGTGCCAGTAGCCGTACTGCGACTGCATGGTCTTGAATACAGATGTCATGCTCTCGCTGAAAGCGTGGTTCTTTCTGTATTCCGCCTTTTTGTCGTTGTCTTTGAGCGCGGACATTTCTTCCTTTTCGGAGGATATAGTGTTGCCGCCTTCATCTGTGCGCGCATAATCTGTTATCGTGAACAGGTCGGTCGATGTAAACAGGACTTCCTTACCGTTATCCTTGTTGTTTGCCTTTACGATAGCATACTCTTTTTCAAGTGAACTCTTGATGGTAGAGGTAACTACTTCGATCGTGTCGTTTGTGAGGGTGTTCCATACGGTAGCGTCCTTAGCGGTCTGTCCCTCTTTGAGGTTTGCATTGTAGTATTCAAGTATCTTTGCGGCGTCACGCACGATCTCCTCATGCTTTGTCAGATCGTCACCTTTGAGGTCTTCAATGTTGACATTGTGCTGGTCTACGATGATAGACGCAAGCTGAATGCTGTAACCCTCTTCGATCATCTCGTTGATATTCTCCTCGTCTGTGTGGAGAATATGGGTCATGGGCTTGTATACAACGTCCAGAACGCCGAACAGGAGCAGGAATGTCAGTATCATCGTACCGCATCCGCTCATGGGGTTGTAGCCCTGCTGCTGCAGCTTCTGCAGCTCCTGCTGCTGCTTTTCCTGATTGTTTCTGTACTTGGTCTGTATCTCCTTTACCTTGGGTGCGAATATCGCGGACTTTGCGGTAGCCTTCTGCTGCTTGATGGAGAGCGGAAGCATGGCAAGCTTTACGATAAAGGTGAACAGGATGATAGCAACACCGATATTAGTGATGCCTATCTCGTAGATAAAATAAAGAATATAGCCTAACGGTTTGCCAATAAGACTATACATATTTCACGTCCTTTCAAAAGTGTTCAAACAATAGTTGGTGTGGTGTGCTCGGGCGCAGGACAGAAAAACAGCGCACCGATTTTATTCATAATAAACGCGGTATCAGCCGCAGTTTTTTTCGGAGCTATCGTCGCAGCATTCGGAGTCGGGTAGGTAGTGCTGCACCTTGTCCGGGCGAAAGCAGAACTTTTCGGGGACAGGGTCGTATCCGCCGCGTGAATATGGGTTGCAGCGAATAATTCTCCATAAAGCCAAATAACCGCCCTTTACCGCCCCAAAACGCCGAATTGCGATGGTCGCATATTCGGAACAGCTTGGACTAAAGCGGCAGCACGGCGGCAAAATCTTTGACAGCGTCAGTCTGTACAGCTTGATTATTCCTAAAAACAGATATTTCATGGCAGCTTTGACAGAAGATTCTTTTTCATCAGGGACAGTATCTGCGTCGATTTCTGCGACGGAGTCTTTCCCCTTGCTACGAAAACGAAGTCGTAACGCTTTTGTGTTTTTTCTTTGAGCATCGGATCAAAAAGGCGGAAGGCTTCCCTTATTACCCGCCTTGCCCGATTTCTCTTCACCGCATTTCCGACCTTCTTGCCCGTCACTATGCCCAGGCGGTTGGCACTGCCGCGCCGTTCCTTGACATAGCAGACGAAAGCATAGGTCACAATGCTCTCTCCTCTTTTAAAGAGAAAGCTGAAATCGCGGTTTTTCTTGATCACGATATACCTTTTTCTGAAATCAGACATCAGTATGCGATCAAATTAGTAGGTCAGTCTTTTTCTGCCCTTTGCACGACGGCGAGCGAGAACCTTGCGGCCGTTCTTTGTAGCCATTCTCTTCATGAAGCCGTGCTCGCGCTTTCTCTGAAGCTTCTTGGGCTGGTATGTTCTTTTCATTTGCAGAAACCCCCTTCGTATATTCACTTTAAGATCAGTGTGAGGATATAGTTATATCCGCACACAACTGTCAACAATAATTAATTATACATTATAGTCAAGGCATTGTCAAGTCTTTTTTTCAAAAATTATTTTCTAAAACATAGGAATAAATCAACGTTTTGTTATTTTTTTGCGTGAATATACAAAAATAGTGCTTGTAAACGTTTTAAAAATATGGTATAGTATTATTATATGGTATTTTACAATTATTATCAGTATTTTTCGGAAGGAGGCGGAGAATGCTCGCGCTTGGCAAAATGAAAACGCTGCTGCCGCAACGCGCTCAGCCTGTGCTTTCAGGCGGACGTCGGTTGAGGCATGAGCTTAAATATATCATCGACGAGGGTACTTATCGTGTACTGGTCCAGCGCCTGAGACCGCTGATGCATTCCGATAAGAACAGCGTAAACGGCGAGTATCGCGTGACCAGCCTGTACTTTGACGACATCTACGGAAGCGGCTACAACGACAAGGTCAGCGGTATGGCGACGCGTCGTAAGTTCCGTATACGCAGCTACAATCTCGATCCGTCGCGCATCATGCTTGAGGCAAAGCATAAGGATGACAACTACGTTTCCAAGCTTTCCGCACAGCTTACCGAAAACCAATACCGCGCGCTGCTGAGGGGAGATTGCTCATTCATGGCGTGCCGTGACTGGACGGAGGATGTTTTCGGTGAATACTACCGCTCGAATCTGGTCTCGGGGCTTCGTCCTAAGATAATCGTTGATTATGTCAGAGAGGCGCTGGTGTATCCGCACGGAAATGTGCGAGTGACGTTTGATAAAAAGCTGTCCACCTGTTATAACACATTGGATATGTTTGCAGACGATGCACAATACTCTCCGATATACAGCAAGGAGATTATACTTGAAGTAAAATACGATAATTACCTGCCGTCCAGCATACAGTCGGTCATTCAAGGATTGAATGCGACGCGGCAGTCAGTATCGAAATACATAATATGCAGCGACAAATTACTGGAGGTCAAGACACATGGTTTCTGAAAATCTCACACTCGGCTCTAAGCTCACTGATGCACTGGCAGTGATGGGCGACAGCTTCGACGTATCGGAGCAGTTTGCAAATCTTTCTGTCCCTACTATTCTTGTGACACTGCTTACCGCAGCGATATGCGGCGCGGTGATCTATCTTGTATACCGCTTCTTTTACAGGGGCGTGGTCTACAGCGACAATTTCAACATCCTGCTTCTGCTGACTACAGTGGTGACTGCATTCATCATCATGACCATCAGCGCGAATGTAGTGCTGTCCCTCGGTATGGTCGGTGCGTTGTCTATCGTTCGTTTCCGCGCGGCGGTGAAGGATCCGCTGGATATCGGCTTCCTGTTCTGGGGCATTGCGGCAGGCATCACGGCAGGCGCACAGCTTTATTGGGTGGCTGTCATCGGCACAGCTGTCATCGCGGTGATCTACATACTGCTGACCATCTTCAAGAAGGAGCGCAAGAGCTATCTGCTTATCGTGCGCTACACTGCTGATAACGAGATCAACGTAAACGGCATCCTTGGCGCTATCAAGTATAAGCTGAAGAACAAGACTCAGACTGGCAACAGTGTTGAGATAACTGTCGAGGTAAGATAAAG